>NZ_JBHVXZ010000046.1:0-73900 GCF_042881395.1 Amycolatopsis sp. NPDC058278
CGCGGGCGGCCCCCCCGCGGGGGGGCGCGCCCCCCCCCATGGTGGGGCAACCTTTGGGGGGGGGCCGCCCGCCCGCCGCCGCCCCCCCCCCGGGGCGCGCCCCCGCCACTGCCCCATGTGGCAGGTGGAGATCGCGGAGTCGTCGCCGGCAGGCGCCCCGCCGACAACCGCGACCTCCACCCGCAGTCGGCCTGCTGGTCGGTCGCGGACCCCGTCGCCGGAAGGCGCCCCGGCGGCGGCCCGCGCCACTACCGCAGGCAGCGGCCGCCCGACACTGGGCGGTTGTACCGGCTGTGCCGCGTTGACCCGGCCGTCGAGCTCCTCACTGCCTAATGCGGCTGGACGTGAAGCGCTGCTTGGCCTTCGTGCGTGCAGCCGGAAGCAGTCAGCGGCGACCCACGCCGGACGTCGTGGCGATTTCGGTCAGCGACCAGCGGCCGGGTAGATCGGCGTGCCACCCAGGAAGGGCAACACCTCGCTGCCGTCGAAGAGCGAAGCCAGAGAAAGGAGGATCCCCGCGCCGCCGGTCTTGACGTCCATCGAGAGCCGTAACAACCGGTTGCCCGGGAACGCGAGGCCGTTCTTGTACGGCACCGCATACCAGGCCAGCCACGCCAGGTGACGGTCGATCGCCGCCGCACGGCTCGGCTGCTCCGCGTCCGGGTTCGCGGCCAGCGCGACCGCCAATCCGCACCGGCCGTTGAGCAGGCCGGGCTGGACGACGAACTCGCCGAGGCACGCCTCACGTAGAGCGGAAATACTGTCAACGGCCTCCGCGTCCGGGCGGTGGCGCGCCAGCTGCTCGGCAACCAGGAGGATCCCGGCGCTGCCGACGCCCGCGTAGGGCAACGTGCGGGCCACACCGTCGCGGACCTGCAGCGAGCCGTCGTCGGCTTCGATGCACTCTTCGAGGTCGCGGCACAGCGCCTGGTCGGCGAAGGAGAGCCAGGCCGACTCACCGGTGCGCTCGAAGAGGCGGATGAAGAGCAATGCCGGCCCGGCCCAGCCGGACAGCAAGCCGGCCCGGGCGGAGTTCCCCGGCGGCGCCGCGGTCTCGAGCGCCTCGGCGAGCCGGACGGCCGTGGTCAGCGCCTGGCGCCCGAACTCGTTGTCCTGGCGAACCGTCGCGAAGTGCAGCATCGTCAACCCGATGCCGGCCAAGCCGCTCTCGAGAGAGTGGGCGGTCGTCTGCTCGACGAGCCGCGTGGACGTCGCCAGCAGCTTGCCGGCCTCGTCGTGGTGCCCGAAGTTCTCCAGCACGTAGGCGATGCCGGAGCTGCCGTCGTAGAAGCCGGGCCGGGTCGGCAGGTCGCGACGGACCGATTCGATCAGCCAGCGTTCGTG
Organism: Amycolatopsis sp. NPDC058278; assembly: GCF_042881395.1. Lineage (NCBI taxonomy): Bacteria > Bacillati > Actinomycetota > Actinomycetes > Pseudonocardiales > Pseudonocardiaceae > Amycolatopsis > Amycolatopsis sp. NPDC058278. Next base: position 1,345 of record NZ_JBHVXZ010000046.1, read on the forward strand.
CTCGGGGAAGCGGCCGGCCCCGGCGACGTCGAGAGCGTGCAGCACGCCGGCGGCCCCGACCCCGTAGCACGCACCGCCGACGCGGAACTGTTCGATGTCGCCGGGGAACAGCCGGTCGTGACGCGCGGGTGTCGCGCTGGCGAGGATCGCCTCGGCGATCTGCTTGCGGACCAGCGACCAGTCCGGTTTGTCGTGGTCGAGCTCGGTGTGGACCGGTGCCGGCTCCGCGGGGACTTCACGCGGGGACAGCACCGCGACCGCGGCGTCGGCGTATCCCTCGGGTAGCGGGAATCTGCGTTCGACGAAGTCGGCGATACGACGCAGCTTCGCCGGAGCGAGCTCAACCAGGGGCGTTAGCGGCAGGAACAGCCACAGCCGCAACGCTGCGAGCGCGTGCTCGTCGACCGCGAAGCCGGTGCGGTCGGCCGGAGCGCGGAAGCCGGGCGTGCCCGGTGCCGGACGGTCGGCGGACTCGGCGTCGAACGCCGTCCCGAAGTCGGTCAGGGAGATCCGGTCGTGGTGGTCTTCGTCGACCGAGATGTTCAGGGGGTGCAGGTCACCCAGGACGATGCCGCGGGCGTGGGCTTCGGCGATCGCCTTCTCCACTCCCTCGACGATGTCCAGGGCGCGGCGTGCGTACGCGGCGAGGTCGGCGGTCGTCGTGCTGCGCCTGGTCAGCGGGTAGTTGCGGGTCAACCAGCCGGCCAGTGAGATCCCCGGCAGGTACTCCGTGGCGAGGTAGCGGCGCTCTGAAACGGTGAACCACTCGACGACCCGCGGCACGCTCGGGATGCCGGCGAGCCGGGCGAGCACCTCGTGCTCTCGGCGCAGCCGTTCGACGGCGTCGATCCGCGCCTCGTCGAGACCTGCGTATGGGCGAGCCTCCTTGAGGACGACCTGGTCGCCGCCCGCCTTCGGGTCGGCGAGGTAGCTGCCGCCGCCGTTCGAGGCGTGGAGTGGCCTCACCATCCGGTACGGAAAAGGGGCCCGAGCACCCGCTTTGCCCGCGGTGATGCTGCTTCGCAAACAGGCGGGGAGCTTGACCCAGTCGGGCACGGAGAACGTCGGTTCCCGCTTCTCGGGTACCAGCCGGCCGTCCGGCTTGCGGACGGCCGGGACGCGGTTGCCATCGTGCTCGACCCACTGTTCGGCGAATCCGCCGTAACGCACGTAGACGGGTCCGTCGCCGTACCGCAAGGCGCTCGGAATTCCGGGGCCGTGCTCACCTTCCAGCCGTGTTGACAGGTCTGCGAGCACTCGCTCGAGTTCGTTGTGGTCAGCCGGATAAATAGTCGCCAGCTCGACCTCGTTGTCGCTGGACGCGTATTTCGAATTCCGCGCCAGCAACGTCAGCGGCGAGCGGAGGTGCTTGTAGGCGACCGCATGCTCGATACAGGACTCGTACACCTGCGTAAGCACCCGGCTCGCGTTGTCCAGACCGGCCGAAACGTGGACCTGCCAGCCCTGGGCGGGGAGAACACGGCCGTCAGGGTGCCTCGCGCGCCACACTCCGCGGTCCGTGGTGACCCACCCTGCCACCGATGCGGGGAGCGCCGGGGAGAAATCCTCGACCGGCGCACCGTTTTCCCGCTGTTCGTCGTAGAACAACGGGTCGGCGAAGCAAAATGCTTCGTAGCGCAGGTCCATCCGAGATACCCCTCCGTGCGACCCCCGGGCATGACTGCCCCGGGACAAGAGATATTCCCCCATGCCGGACCCCTCTGCGCCAATCCGCCAACCCGGCGGTTCAACTGGGCTATCCGAGGTAGACAAAAAGGGCGACTACCGGCCAGTAGTCGAACTCAGGGTGATTTTGTCCAGTCCGACTACCACACCATAGTGGTGTAACACGAAGGCCTTTCCGACATGTCCGCAGGCCCACCAAAGGATCCGGATGAAAATTCCACCGAATTGGCAATTTGCCATCAAGGCCGTTCGGTGATCGATTTTCCCGGTAGGCACCCGTCACGTGGGGACACGTCGGATCGCGGTGGTCCGCGCCACGCCCGCGGCACCTCGGCGGACGGGCCCGCCGGTACCACGGAGTAAGTTGACGGCCGGCGGACCGGAAGGAGGAACGGGTGGTCTTCGGATTCGCCGTGACGGTCGCCGTGGCTGCCACGCTCGTCGCGCTCTGGAGCTTCGTCCAGTCGGCTCGGAACCGGCTCCCGGACAACCCGCTGCTGATCGCGCTCGCGGTCCTCGAACTGCTGCTGGTCGTGCAGCTGGTGATCGGGATCGTGCTGCTCGCCGGCGGTGACCGGCCCGGCAGCCTGGCGACGTACCTGGCCTACCTGATCGGCTGCCTGGTCGTGCTGCCCGTCGGCGCCGCCTGGGCGCTGGCCGAGCGGAGCCGGTCGAGCACCGCCGTGCTCGGTATCGCCTGCCTGGCCATCCCGGTGATGGTGCTGCGACTGAACGAGGTGTGGAGTGGAGCAACAGCGTAGGACGGCCAGCGGCCCGGGACGGGTGCTCGTCGCCGTGTACGCGATCTTCGCACTGGCCGCGACGTCGCGGGCCGGCGTCCAGATCGGCACGAAGTTCCACGAAGCCCCGCTCGCCTACCTGCTCTCGGCGTTCGCCGCGGCCGTCTACATCGTCGCGACGATCGCGCTGGCCCGCCGTGGTGACGGCTGGTGGCGGGTGGCCCTCGTCGCCTGCTCGATCGAACTGCTGGGCGTGCTGACGATCGGCACGCTGAGCCTCGTCGACGCGGCCGCCTTCCGGCACCCGACCGTCTGGTCCGTCTACGGCGAGGGGTACCTGTTCATCCCGCTCGTGCTGCCGATCGTCGGGCTGTACTGGCTGCGGAAGACCGCACCGGTGAAGATCGCCGCCTGAGCGCGCGGAACAGTACGGGAACTGCACGTAGCCCACTCCGGGGAATAAATACGGATTCGACCGGCGACTTTCGTCGGTTCCGGACATTCACCGAAAACTCGGACAATCTTCGAGTTCGGTCCCCACCGGCTTTTCCCCCACGCGGTTCTCCCCCGCGTGAAAAGGAGTGAGCGTGAAATTCGGCAAGTTCGTTCTGCTGGCCGCGAGCACCGCACTGGCCGTCGTCGGCCTCGGCGGTCCGGCGGCCGCCGACAGCACCCCGCAGGCCCAGCCGTCGATCATCGGCGGCAGCACCGCCACCAGCGGCCCCTGGGCGGCCCGGCTGTTCGTCAACGGTCAGCAGAACTGCACCGCGACGATCATCGCCCCGCAGTACATCCTCACCGCCAAGCACTGCGTGAGCAGCTCCGGCACCTACACGTTCCGCATCGGCAGCCTCGACCAGTCGAGCGGCGGGACGACGGCCACCGGCTCCACCATCACGCGGTACCCCGGGTCCGCTGACCTGGCGATCGTCCGGCTCACCACCTCGGTGAGCGCCACCTACTCGCCGCTCGGCAGCGTCGGTGACGTTTCGGTCGGCCAGAACGTCTCGGTCTACGGCTGGGGCGCGACCAGCCAGTGCGGCTCCGAGATCAACTGCCAGTCGAGGTACCTGAAGGTCGCGACCGTGCGGGTGAACTCGATCAGCTGCAGCGACTACACCGGCGGCGTCGCCGTCTGCGCGAACCGCGTCAACGGCATCACCGCCGGCGGCGACTCCGGTGGCCCGATGTTCGCTTCCGGCCGCCAGGTCGGCGTCGCGTCGACCAGCGACCGGTCGAACAACACCGCGTACACGAACATCACGCGTTATCGCAGCTGGATTTCGCAGGTGGCGGGCGTCTGATTCCGCCGGAAAAGGGCCCGGCCGAGAAAGGCCGGGCCCTTTGCCATCAGGACGTCGAAATGTCGTCGAGCTGTTCCGCGGCCGGTCGCACCGGATAGAGGTCGCCGCCCGGCTCCACCGGCACCCGGGGCAGCGCCGCGCGAGCCGCCCGGTCGCCCGCGTCGGCCGCCGCGTGCAGGACGTCCAGCGCCGCATACGGCCGGAAGTCCAGCTCGGGGTACGGCCACGCCGGCTGCCCCTGCGTGGCGCCCGGGATCAGGAGGTCGACCGCGCCGAACAGCGTCGCGCCGCTCGGTGCCGTGTAGTGCCACAGGTCGACGCCGACGTGCTTGCCGATCTGCGCGAGCCGGGTCAAGGCGACCAGGTTGAACGCCGAGTAGTGCCAGCTGCGCGTCCGGCTCGTCTCCTGGGGTTGCAAGCCACCCGCCTGGATCTGTGGTGCGATCCGGCCGGGTCCGGCGTCCCGCGCGATGGCCGCGGCCAGGTCCCGCTGCCCCGTGCCGAGGGCGAGCGCGGCGACGAGCATGTCGTAGAAGCTGCCGTGGTTGTTCTGGGCCTTGGCTTCGTCGGTCCCGTTCTTGCTGGTGCGCAGCCAATCCAAGAACTGCGTGTACCAGCCGGTCATGCCGGTCTGGTCGGTCTTCGTCCAGCCGGGCGCGCCGGTGGCCAGGATCGCGGTAGCGTCGACGACCTGGCTCAGCGTGTAGGAGAACTCGATGATGCCGATGCCGCGGCCGTCCACCTTGCACGGGATGCCCTGGGCGAAGTTCATGTTCGGGTTCATCTTCGTGGCCGCGTCGAGGAACCACGTGCGCAGGTCGAGCGCCGCGCGCCGGGCGTACCGCGCGTCCCCGGTGTAGTACCAGGCGAGCGCGAGCCGGTAGATCGCGGCGAACGCCTGACCGCGGTAAGCGTGGTCGGTGATCTCGTCGACGATCGGGTTGCGCTGGCCGTCGCGCTGCACGAACGGGCAGCCCCACGGGTTTTCGGCGGTCGGCTGCGTCGTCGGCCACCAGTAGGGCGCGAGGCTCAGGTAGTCGTGCTTGTCCCCACTGGGCGGGACCTGTTTCTTCGACGTGACGCTCCACGGTCCCGCCGTGAGGTCGCTTCTCGCGGCCGTGAGCAGGTTGTTCAGCGCGGTGCGTGACGTCTTGTCGCCGACGAGCGCGGCGAACTTCGTGCGAAGCAGCTGATTGCCGTCGAGAACGGCGGTTGCGGGTGCGCACACCGGCCCGATGACCGGGACGGCGCAGCCGGTGGGTCGCGACGCGGCCTCGGCCGGCGCGGCGAAAGAGGCGACGAGGCCGAGTGCGGCGAGCGTGGCCACGACGGTGTGGCGGAAAACCATGTCCGCTCCATTCACAAATATGAACATCAGACCTGTGAGTGAATGGAGAGTACGCATGTGAACATCCAGGAAGCAATGCCTGGTCCAAACCACCGGACCACCGGACCGTCAGCCGGTGAAGTCGCGCGGCTGGAAGAAGGCGACGAGCCGGGCCGTGCGAAGATCGTCCCAGGGGTCCGTGGTCGCGAGCACGGCCGCGGCGCCGGTGGGGAATTTGTTCTGGACCGGCAGCGTCTCCTCCCCCTGCCCGGCGAGGTGCAGCGTCACGTCGCTGACGCCGGGCTCGTGCCCGACCAGCGCGAGCGTGGTGACATCGGGTGGCGTCCGGCGGGCGGCGTTCAGCAGCTCGCGGACGTCGGCGCCGTAGAGGTCGTCGTCGTACTCGACGGGCGGCGGAGCGGGGAGTTCGTCGCTCACGCGCAGCCAGGTTTCCCGCGTGCGACGCGCGGTGGAGCAGACGACCAGCTCGGGAACGTACCCCTCCGCGGCGAGCCACCGGCCGAGCCGAGGCGCATCACGGAGACCGCGGGGCGCGAGGGGGCGCTCGTGGTCGGGCAGGCCCTCCGACCAGTCCGACTTCGCGTGCCGGACAACGATGAGCCACCTGGTCGCGTCCATGCCCGCCACCCTAACGGCGAAAGGGCGCTGAGCGGATCGCTCCAGCGCCTGGTTTCCGCTCAGCGCTGGGTCGGCAGCGGGCGATGGGCCCGCTCGGCAACGCTTGCCACGCCGCCGGCGCATCAGGCCGCGATGCAGTGCGGCATGCTGCCATTCCTGGTCGCACTGGACCGCTGACCCGATAGGGTGACCCCCGAACAAAGTTGATCTAGCGGATCTGGGGTGGTTAGCGTGGGAAAAATCCGACGTCTGGCAACGATCGCGACCGGTGTCGTGGCCAGTGTGGCGATGGCGGCCGCGCCGGCTTCGGCGGCGACGTCTTCGGTCGACCTTCCCGAGGGGATGACCGCCAGCTACCTCGTCGTGGATCAGGAAACCGGCCAGACCTTCGGCTCCGACGAGCACAAGCAGTACCGCTCGGCCTCGCTGGTCAAGCTGTTCATCGCCCTTGACTACCTCGAATCGCACGGTCCCGACTACGAAATCCCCGCCGACGATCTGGCGCTGCTCGAGCCGATGCTGCGTTCCAGCAACGACGACGCCGCCAGCACGCTGTGGGTGCGCGACGGCTGGGACGAGATCGTCAAGCGGATGGTCACCAAGCTCGGTCTCACCGACACCGCGCCGCCCACCGCCCGCGGCAAGTGGGGTTACACCGCGATCAGCGCCGCGGACATCGCCAAGACTTACCAGTACATCCTGCACGAGGCGAACCCGAAGTACCGCGACTTCATCATGGGCAACCTGGCGCTGTCGACCAAGTGCGGATCGGACGGCTTCGACCAGTCGTTCGGCATTCCGAGCGCGGTGCCCGGGCCGAGGGCGGTCAAGCAGGGCTGGTCCGGTTTCGGTGCCGCGCCGGCCCCCGGTCAGGAATGCTCGGAGACCAACGCCAAAATGCTGCGCGTGCTGAAGTCGCCGGAGGTCAAGGCGGCCACCGCGATCGCGTCCAGCGGCGAGGGCACGACCGGCGCCCAGGACATCGACCTGACCAGCCGCGCGATGCACACGAGCGGCACGGTGGGCGCGGACAACGAAAAGATCATCGTGGTGCTGACCCTGGAGCCGACCACGCTGTCCTGGCAGGACTCCGCCAGCCGGATCACCGAGCTCACCCGGGAGATCTACTTCCAGTGCGCGCTCTGAAAGCGCTTGGATGAAGCGCCGGTGGTGGCGGTCGCCGACCAAGCGGCCGTCGCCACCGAAGCGCGGTCATCTTCGAGGCTCACCAGATCGGCAAACACGAACATCCCCGCCGGTCAGCGAGGATGTCGAGAGTGGGCCGCCTGGGGCTCGAACCCAGAACCTACGGATTAAAAGTTTGAGTGAAACCAATGTCGGCGAGTGCCATTGAGGGCCGTCATCTGCCAATAAATGCAGGTCAGCTGATATTTTCCCAATTTTCGGTGTCGCGGAGTGTCGCATGGTGTCGGGCACTACTCCGGCAACGGAGCCCCATCGGAGACGCAGTGATGGGTACATCTAGTCCACGGTGGTCGATGCCGAGTCATCCATGGTCGGCGTCGAGACGTATCCCACGTCGATACCGTGCACGTCGGCGCCCGAGATGCCCGTTGTTCCACGCGGGACGGTCACCGCGTCCAGGGCGACCCTTCAGCCGTCGATGCAGGCGAAGCCGCGCTGATCCTCGAGCTGTTCCGTAGTAGAATGGGCCGGGAGGTCACGGCGCCGGAGACGACCGAGGGCCACCAGTGAACAGGCCAAGAACTTGGTCGTCGTCTTGGCGCGATCGCCAATTTTCACTTGAGAGAAATGGCAACTTTCGTCCGATTGAGGCAGCCCGCAGGGCCACGAGGCCTTTGGCGGAGCCACGTCGCGCTTAGGCGATGCTCGCCGAACCCGTCAACGCTCCGATGAGGCCGAGCACATCGTATTCGCCGGGCAATCCGCGACCTGCTCGCCAAGCACGACGAGACCCGCGCCGGCTTACTCCCTGAGCAGGACGCAGCTACCGAGGAGCTGCCGCACAGACTGCGCGTGAACCTCCTTAACGAGTTGACATGTTAAGGAGGTTCACGGAAGACTGCAGGCGTGCCCATCGGAGATGACAACCTGCAACTCGTGAGCCTTGCCGACATCGCAGAGCTCACGCAGTTGACGCGTCCTGCCATCAGCAACTGGCGCCGGCGGCACGACGACTTCCCGCAGCCGGTCCAGGAGACTGGCGCGGTCAGCCTGTTTCGACTCGCGGACGTCCAAGCGTGGCTGACCAAGCACGACAAGAAGCAGATCGAATTCACAGCGCGCCAGGAGGTCTGGCGAGCACTTAGTGTCGTCCGCGGGTATGTCACCGTCACGCGGGCTGTCGAAGTCTGCCTCTGGGTACTGGGCATGTACGTGCTCAACGCCGAGCTAGACGAGGATGGCCGACTGTGGCCGTCAGGCCGATACGGAACCGATCCCGCTGATCTCCTCGATGCGGCAGCTGACGTCGCAGGCGAGTACCTACTGGGAAAGCCGCTCGAGCTCGATCCGGGCGAGGCCAGCAAAGCAGCCCCCCTCGTCGGAGAGCTACCCCGGCTCGTCCGCGAATACGGCGCGGCCGAGGTGTGCGAAGCCCTCATCGCAGAGGCATCGGAACGACAGGGCAAGGGGTCCGGGCAGTACGTCACCCCCGCCGCGCTCGCTCAGCTCATGATCGCACTCGCCAATCCCCTCACCGGCACGGTCTACGACTTCGCGTGCGGCTGGGGAAACGTGCTGATGCACGCGCACTGGAACCGGTCCCCCGATACTGCACTGCACCTGAACGGGGACGACAACCTCCCGATCGCCTGGATGATCGCAGCATTGCGCATGCTGATTCACGGGGCGGACGGCACGATCGGAAACCAGAACGCCACCACCACGCACACCAGCCGGAACGCGGACTTCGTCTTCACCGACCCGCCGTTCGGCGGCCAGGCCGACACCTGGACCTGGCTCCACCGGACCATCCACCACCTCGGCGAGACGGGCCGCGGCTTCCACCTGACACCGATGGGGCCGCTGTTCTGGAGCGCGCGGGGGGCTCTAAACCGCCGACAACTCGTGAAACAGGGCTCGGTCGAAGCCGTGATCACCCTGCCAGCGGGCTTGTACCCTCACACAGCCATACCCATGGCCCTGTGGCTCCTTCGCCCCCCTGGCAAGCCCAGGTCAACGGTGTTGCTGGTTAACGGAAGCAACCTGGGCACTCCCAAGCGATCGCAGCGCGAACTCACCTCCGCCGACATCGAAAAGATCGTCGAGTGCCACCAGGCCTGGAAACACGATGACCAGCGGACACCCGAAGGCGGTCTGCCGTGTCAGGCTGTTTCGATCGAGAAACTGCTCCAAGGCGAATGCCGACTGGACGCGGCCCACTGGACATCCCCCGAAACGACGTCGGACGTGCACGCGTCGCGGATCCGCTCGGCACACGCGAAGGCACGCGACACCACAGCCCAGGTGCCTCCGGTGCCGGCACTCGGCGCTCTGCGGCCGGTGCAGACCCAGTCCGTGCTCGTGCGAGATCTTGGGGAGGTCGTCCGCGGAATCCGTGTGCCGCAGGACCGCCTGGGTCTTGGCTCCACCCCGCTAATCCAGGCCAAGGACATCCAACGCGACTGGACCGCGCTTCCATCCAGCACCGTAGACCACGAGCAACTCGGCCGGGACCTGCCCCGAACCCGCCCTGGCGACGTGCTCGTCTTCGCCCACGACGGCCAAGTCCGCGCCGGGGTCGACGAAGCTGGTGGCGCGGTTGTCGCCGCGCCGCTGCAGGTCGTGCGCCTCCAGGAACAGACCGGTGACCGCGCACTGCTGCTCGCGGTCCTACTGTCCGGAACACCGATCTCCGCGTCGGCCACGCTGTCCTACGCGGACATCCGGGACCTCACGGTGGCCTGGCCCCCTGTGCGGGACTCGGCACAGGTGACCAGCGTGCTGCGCTCGGTGATCGCCCAGCGCGACGCTGTCCAAAAAGCCGCGACCGCGGCCAATGAGCTGCTGGACGCGATGGTCGCCGCGATGGCCGCAGGCTTGCACCCAGGTGAAGCCGAGGACTTTCGATGACGACGCGAACGGGGAGGCCGGCGGGAGATCCGCGCACCGTGATCGGTCTTATCTTCCGCATCATCGACGAGCCACGCAGGGCAGCCTGCACAATCGCGATCCTCATCCTGCCGCTCTGCGTCGTCGCCCAGGTGCTCGGGAGTGGCCCCGTCTTCGGCGTGCCGGTGGCATGGATCGGCGGCGTGGGCAGCGTGTCGGGCACCACAGTGCTCGCTCTACTCCGCCGACGGGCCCGAAAACGTGCCGAGGCAGCCGCCGACGGCGAACAGCAATAAGGCGACCATTGACCAGGCGCCCACGCAGACTGCCTCATTGGAGGTCCCCGCGCCCCACCCACCCTGCTGCAAAGCGTGTGAAGGTCGCTCGTTCCCAGCCGTCGACGTCGAGGCCGCAACGAGGGTGCGGATCGTGTCGAGCACCGGAGTGGCACATGCAACCACCAGCGAGAAGTTGCCAACCGCGACGACAACAACGCAGCCGCTGTCTTGGGCGGCTACATCACGACGCCAGCCTCCGCACCAGCACGTTTGTGAGCAAACGACAGGCCAAGCTCGGCTTGTGCCACCTCGCTCCCGGCGATCGGGCACTTGTCAATGGTGATCGCATCCTCCACACTCGACGAGCACTGAACGTGTTCGAGGGGGATGGTTTCAGTAGTGGACGGTCCTGGGTTCCATGTCGACGTCGGCAAGGTCGAGGAAGCCGCGAACGGCATCAAGCGAAGCGTTACCGACCAGTCGAGCTTCGAGCTGCGCGACCTGTGCGGCGACACCGGCCTGTACGGACACGACGGCATCCACAACTCGCTGATGAACTTCTGCGTCCGCTGGAGCGACGGCCTCGACATCTTGACTGACGACGCGGACGCGATCGGCGACGTACTCACCAAGGCAGCCGCCGCGTACCGAGCGACGGACACCTCCGCTGCCGGCTCACTCACCACCGACCCGGGCCAAGGACCGGTGGACGATGGCTGAACTCGGCGACACCAACGACCCGACAGCCCTCGTCCCAGGCAAGCCCGAAGCGATCGAGGAAAACGCCCGCGTCCTCAACGCCCGCGGCGACCTCGCCGGCCAAGCCGCCGACGGACTCAAAGCCATCGACACCGGAGCCTGGGAAGGCCCCGCCGCCCGCGCGTTCCACGACAAGTTCAGCTACGAACCGAACAAGTGGTTCGACGCCGCCGACGCCCTGCACCGCGGCGGATCACTGCTGACCGACTACGCGCGCACACTCCGCTGGGCCCAAACCCAGGCAGGCGAAGCCATCGCCCAGTGGAACAGCGCCCAGGCCGCCACCCAACAGGCCAAGACGCGGCATGATGCCACATCTGCCGAAGCGCAGGCCAACAACCAGCCTCCGCCACCGTTCACCGATCCGGGTGAAGCCGGACGGCAAGCTGCCCGGGACACGCTGAACCGGGCCCGAGCACAGCTGACCGAGGCCGGGGACTACATCGCCGGCATGCTCGACACCGAAGCGGACGTCGCGCCGCAAAAGTCCAGCTGGCTCGACGACGCCGGCAACTTCCTCGCCGACCTCGGCACCCACGCGGCGAACAGCCTCGCGTCGTTCGGCAACGCCATGCTTAACCACCCGGTCGACACCGCCGCAGCGGTCGGCGGCATGGCGCTGACCGCGATCAGCTCAGCGGGTGAGGGCGCCGGCATCGCCCTCGACGCCACCGGCGTCGGCGCCATCGCCGGCGTACCCCTCAACGTCGTCTCCGCGGCCGGCATCGCCGCCGGCGGAACGATGACCGTCGGTGCCGTCGGCGACCTCGCCCGACACGCCATGACCGACAACCACGTCGAACCCGTCAAACCACGCGCCAACCCGACCAAACCCACCAAGACGGACCGACTCAAGGAACACCTCACCGACAAGGACCTCGACGGCGCTCGCCGCGAACTGAACGGCGAGGTCGTCGCCCGAAAAGGCGACGGCACCCCCTGGGACCACGTCACCGAAGTCAGAGAGGCCCAGAACGGCCTCTCGAACCAGATCAACCGGTTGAAACGCCAGCTCAGCGACTCGCGGCTGTCGCCGGAAGACCGTCCCGCCGTCGAGGCCGAGCTGTCCGAGGCCAGTCGGCTGCTCGACTACAGTGAGCAGTGGGTACCACGCGGATAGCAGCTACACCCACGCGACCACGAGAGCTGACACGAGGAGCCATGGGGACCAGTCCTGACGTCGACGAATCGCTCACCCTCGAGCAGATCGAAGACCGCCACTGGGGCAATCCACCAGCTGACGCTACCCGGCTGATCAAGACCGTCTACGAGCTGCGCCACAAACCGATCGGCTCCTTAGACGTGGAAGACCTCCGTGTGCTCCTGCTTCAGCAGGAGAGCCCCGACGTGCTGGTCCCCCTTGCGCTGGCCCACCTCGAGCAGAACCCACTCGCCGAAGGCGACTTTTACCCCGGAGACCTGCTAACCGCAGTGCTGAAAATTCCGCAAGCGTACTGGCAGCAGCACCCCGACCAACATCGCCGCGCATCAGCCCTGATCGGAGCAGTCGAGGCCCTTGGCAACCTCGACGAGCATGACGCACCACACGACACGATCTGGCAACAGATCAACACGTTCCGCGGCTGACAATCCACAATTAGGACAGCCGCGGACATCTGATCTGCGGGACGGTTTCAAGACCTGTCGGAGCAAGACGGGAATGGCGCTGACCGTTGCCAACTGTACGAGCCGCTCTCGCTACCGCTGCGATGGTCCGAAACATCATTCGCGGTATGGCACCCAGGCTGCTCACACATCCGTCTGCTGATCAATCGCAGCCTCGTAAAAGGCGTCCGCAAGGGCCACGATGACAGCGTTGACGCCAGGTCCGTCGCTGAAGAAGTAGTCGGCCATGGTGTTGTGGGCCTCCTGGTTCTCGACCACCGCCTCGGTGACCGCGGCCTGGAAGTCCGGTGACTCCATGAACTGCTTCTTCGAGTTCACCTTGGTCTGGTTGACCAGGTCCGAATGGGCGAGCAGCCGCTGCACCAGTCCCTGCACGAACGCACGGACTTGAGATTCGGCGAACGACTCGGCGCCGAAGAGGTCGTTCATCTTGTCGATGACAACCTGGAGTGCGACGTATTTTGGCTCCTTCCGGGTGCCGGTGCCTGCGGCGCCGATGCCCTTGAGTTGCCCGTCACCGGTCAGCGAGATGTCGACCGCGGTCCCCTTGTTGTGCTTGACACCGACCAGGACCACATCGGACAGGTCGACCTCCGCGGCCCAGGACGAGTCTGCGATGACCTTCTCCAGGAGTCGCAGGAAGATTGACAACATCTCCAGGTACGCGTCGCCGTAGTCGACGACCTGGCTCATGAAGTCGTAGAGCCGGACGAGGGTGGAGACGTCCTTGCGGAACAGGTCGAGGGTATTGAGGGTGACCTTGTCGTCGGCCTCGATCGCAGCCGCGTAGCGGCGGGCGAACTCGTTCTTGGCCGGGCTGATCGCCGCCGAGAGCGCGTTGTTACCCTTCCGGGTGACCCACAGCTCGGCGACCTCGCGCACCTGCTCTGGTGTGTAGATCCCAGCCTGGGCGAGCTTATTGACGAGATGGACGACGACGTACGGGTCGGTCTCGGTCTCCAGGGTGGCGTTGGTGAAGTACGGCTCGAACGCGGCCCGGATGTCCTCGGGCTTGTTGACGAAGTCGAGGACGAATGTCTTGCGCTTCTGTTCTCCGCCGGCAGTGCGATGTGTGCGGTTCAGCCGCGAGAGCGTCTGCACGGCGGTAAGCCCGGTAAGCTTCTTGTCCACGTACATCGCCGAGAGCAGTGGCTGGTCGAACCCTGTCTGGAACTTGTTGGCGACCAGCATGATCTTATACGTCGTGCCCTTGAAGGCAGCGGCCAAGTCCGAGCCGGCACCGGGGTTCAGATTGGCTTCGGTGAACTCGTCGTCCCTGCTCGGCTGCGGTCCCCAGTCCGAAGCCCACTCCTCGTCCTCGGCCATCGTCACCGAGCCGGAGAAGGCGACCAGGGTGCGGTAGTTGTACGAGACGTCCTGGGCGGCCCGCTTGGCGATGTAGGCGTCGATCGCCTTCTTGTACTTCACCGCAGCCTTGCGAGAGCCGGTCACGACCATCGCCTTCGCCTTGCCCTCCAGCAGGTGGGCGACGTTGACGTGGAAGTGCTCGACGATGATCTGCACTTTCTGGCTGATGTTGGTCGGGTGCAGCCTCACCCACCGCATCAGCCCCTTACGCGCCGCAGCCTCGTCCACCACCACGTCGCCGTCGCCGCTCTCGGCCTGGCCGGCAATCTTCAGCGCGGTGTCGTAGGACTGGTAGCCCTTGAGTACGTCGAGGATGTAGCCCTCCTCGATCGCCTGTCGCATCGAATAAAGGTGGAACTCGACCGGCTTCCTGTCAGGACCCTTGCGGCCGAAGAGCTCCAGGGTCTTGTTCTTCGGCGTCGCGGTGAACGCGAAGTAGGAGATGTTCTTCGACTCGGCCCGCTCGGTCATCTCCGCGGCCAGGATCGACTCGACATCGACAGAGCCGCCGTCCTCTATCTCCTTGATCTCCTCAGCGGTCAGGACAGCCTTGAGTTTGGAGGAGATCTGCCCGGACTGCGAGGAGTGCGCCTCGTCGGCGACTACTGCGAACCGCTTCCCCCGCAGGCCCTTGCCGGCCCGGATCTCGTCGAGTGCGAACGGGAAGGTTTGCACTGTCACCGCGATGATCAGCTCCCCGTTCTTCAACGCGGTCGCCAGCAGCCCAGACTTCGACTTGGCGCCCGCCTTGCGGACGTCCTCCGGACTGATCGTGGCCACGATCTTCCCCGACCCGTCGATCTGCCGGATCGCCTCCTGGAGCTGACCGTCGAGCACGGTGCGGTCCACGACCACGATCACCGAGTCGAAGACCTTCTCGTCGTTCACGTGCAGCCGCGCCAGCCGGTGTGCGGTCCAGGCGATGGTGTTTGTCTTCCCCGAGCCTGCGGAGTGCTCGATCAGGTAGCGATGCCCCACTCCCTCCTCGCTCACCGCGGCCACGATTTTCGTCACGGCCTCCCATTGATGGAACCGGGGGAAGAGCATGCTCGTGCGCCGCACCGACGTCCCGGTCGCGACGTCCCATTCCTCCTTGGTCTCCACGATCATCAGCCGGCCGATGATGTTGAGCCAGGCGTGCTTCTCCCAGACCCGCTCCCACAGGTACGCGGTTGCTGAACGCCCGCCCGTACCCGGCGGGTTCCCCGCGCCATCCTCATGGCCGACGTTGAACGGCAGGAAGTGCGTCTTCTCGCCCTCGAGCCGGGTGGTCATCGCGGCCAGGTCGTTCGAGACCGCGAAGTGCACCACCGCCCGGTGCCCGAACGACAGCAGCGGCTCCGGCCGCCCGTTGGTCAGCGGATGACGGTGCTTGCGGTACTGGTTGATCGCCTCATCGAGGGACTGGGTGAAGTCGGTCTTCAACTCGACGGTGGCGACCGGGAGCCCGTTGATGAAGAAGACCAAGTCGATGCTGCGCTGATCGGCGGTGGAGAAGTACACCTGCCGCATCACCCGCACCCGCATCGCCGCGTACTGCTCGTTGGTGGTCGCGTTCAGGCTGGTCTCGGGCCGGAACTGTGCCATCTTCAACCGGCCGCCACCGATGTACTGCACTCCGTTGCGCAGGATGTTCAGCGTCCCGCCACCATGTTCCAGGGGCTTGTCCAGCGCTGTGGCCAGCACGTCGAGGAACTTCGCCTCCGACCCCGCCGCCTTCAACGATTTCGCGTATGCCGCCTGCTGGGTCTCCTCCAGCCAGGCGAACAGGTCCTCCGGGAAGAGCGCCCGCTCCCGGTCGTAGCCGGTGTCGTTCGCCGAGGACAGCCACCCGTGGGCCTCCAAGTACGCACAGATCTCGGATTCGAAGACGATCTCGTTGTGATCAGCCATCAGAGAGCCTCGCGTACGTCGACCTTGCCCGTTACGGCCGCAGTGATCAGTGCGGATCGCCGCTCCCGCGCAAGGTCGATGAAGCGCTCAGCTTCGGTCATGAGTGTGTCGATCTTCGCGGTCTGATCATCGAGGTACGCCGTGATCCGCTGCTGCTCATCGATCGGCGGCACCGCGACCTTGAAGTCGGCGAGCAGCGGACGCCGTAGAGACTCCATGGTGACCGTGTTGCTACCCGCGAGTGCGACTGGCCGAAGGAACGTCGACAGGAAGTAGTAGAAATACCAGCCCGTAACGTCCATGAAGTCTGTGAACACGTAGACCCGCTGGTGCGCTTCAAACTTCCCATCGAAGTAGTGGAAGACCTTGCCGGTACCGCCCTGACCGTCGCCAGGCGTCATGACCGCTTCTCCCTCAAACGAGTAGTGATCAATGCGCAGGATCTCACGACCGCGTACGTAGAACGGGTATTCACCGTCATCAGTGGCGTTCCCGGAGTCTTCGGACCCTGTTGTGATTGTGCACAGATACCGGGTACGAACCATTCGCCAGTGCTTCGGCACGGTGCCCAGCAGCTCCACCCCAGACGGCGCAGTCTCCGCATCGTCGAGACCGGACAGCAGCGCCGAGCGGATCGTTGCCTCACGCCGCTCGCGGAGCATCTCGATCAGGCGTTGTTGCTCCTCGATGAGCGTGTCGATGCGGGCGGTCTCACGGTCGAGGTAGTCGGCGATGGCGTGCTGCTCCTCCAGTGGCCGTACCGGGATAGGGAGGTTCCCGAGCGTCCACTTGTTGGTGCCTGCCAGGTTCGTCGTCTGCTTTGCGGTCGTACGGAAGTACGTCCGGGCAACTGAGCCATCCAGCCAGTAGACAAAAAACTCGGAGTCGAGTGCCTCGCTTGGCCTCACAGCGAAGATGTGATTCTGGTGCAGCATGTCCGGCACCTGGCCGCGCCAGAGCGCTCCCCGGCCTAGCTTATCGATGTCCCCGCCCTCGGTCATAAGGACGTCTCCAGGTTGGAGCATCGACGCCGCGGCCCGGTCCGGTGAAACCCGGACAGTTTTGATCTCCCGCATGGCCACGTATCCGACCTGAACGTTCGCGACACGCAGGTACGGCCACTCTGGGTCGGCAGGATTGCCCTCCCCGCTCAGGGTTATCCCAGTCTGAACCGTCGAAACGTGCTTCAGCCTTGTCATACCCCTGAGCGACTCCACATCGCTAATCCATGGCGCGCCCGAGTCGAGGTACTCAATGTATCGCTTGCTCATCCTTCCACCTCCCGCAGCAGGTCGAGGATCTTGGCGACCTGCTTCTCCAGGTCGGCGTCGATCTCGGCGAGGGGGCGCGGTGGGACGTACTTGTAGAAGTGGCGGGTGAAGGGGATCTCGTAGCCGGTCTTGAGTTTGGTCCAGTCGATCCAGGCGTCGGGAACGTGCGGTTTCACCTCGGCGTCGAAGTACGCCTGGATGACCTCGGCCTCGCCAGCCGCACCGGCGGTCGAGCCGCCATAGGTGAACGGGACGTTCTCGGTGTCGCGCTTCTTCGTGTCCGGCTTGGGCTTGCCCTTGCGGTCGACGACGGGATTGCCGGACTCGTCGGGGAGGGGACGTTCGACGGTGATGGTCCAGTAGCCGAACTCGTCGTTGCGCAGTACCTTGGAGTAGTCGGGGTCAGCGTCGGCGAAGTCGGCATACAGACGCACCACCTTGGCGCGGTCGCCCTCACTGAGCTCACGGTTCTTGGAGCCGAGGCTCTTGCGCATCTTGGTCCAGAACGAGGTGCCGTCGATGAGCTGGACCAGGCCCTTGCGGTCGAGGTGCTTGGTGTTGTCGAGGATCCAGATGAAGGTGGCGATGCCAGTATTGAAGAACATGTTAGTCGGCAGCGCGATGATCGCATCGACCAAGTCGCTTTCCAGCAGCCACTTGCGGATATTGGAGGGGCCGGACTCGGCGGCGCCATTGAACAGCGGCGAGCCGTTCATCACGATCCCGGCCCGGCCGCCGCCGTCCTCGGGAGCGCGCATCTTGTGAGCGAGGTGGAGCAGGAAGAGCATCTGCCCGTCCGAGGTCGACGGGAGGCCAGGGGCGAACCGGCCATAGGGACCAGCGGAGTCGCGCTCGGTGTTGACCGCCTTGGCGTACTGCTTCCAGTCGACGCCGTACGGCGGGTTGGACATGCAGAAGTCGAACTGGCGGCCCTTGAACGCGTCATCGGTGAGCGTGTTGCCGAAGGCGATATTGGTCGCGTCGTGGCCCTTGGCCAGCAGGTCGGACTTGCAGATCGCGTACGACTGCGGGTTGTACTCCTGGCCGAACAAGCCCAGCTTCGCGTCAGGGTTCTGCAGGAGCAGGTGTTCCTCGGCCAAGGCGAGCATGCCGCCGGTTCCGGCGGTGGGGTCGTACAGCGTCCGGATGATGCCGGACTCGGTCAGGGCGGCGTCCTTCTCGGCGAAGAGCAGGTCGACCAGCAGCCGGATCGCGTCCCGCGGGGTGTAGTGGTCGCCGGAAGTCTCGTTCGCGGCCTCGTTGAACTTGCGGATGATGTACTCGAAGGCATCGCCCATGTCGGCGTTGGAGACGACGTCCGGATGTAGGTCGACGCGTTTGAAGGACGTGATGACCTCGCGCAGAAGTTCCGCCTTCTCGAGGGCGAGGATCTCCTTCTTGAAGTCGAAGTACTCGAACACGTCGACATCGGGTGAGAACCGGTCGATGTAGTCGGCGAGGTTGTCCGCCAGCCCGTCGGCGTCTTCGAGGAGGTTGGCGAATGAGTAGTTCGAGGTGTTGAAGAACGGCCGGCCGGTCACCTTCTTGACCTCGTTCCTGAGCCGGTTCGGGTTGTCGTACTTCGCCGCCAGTTCGCGCACCGTCTCACGGTCGGGTTCGAGGATGCAGTCGAGACGACGCAGGATCGTGAGCGGGAGAATCACGTTGCCGTACTGGTTGGGGCGGTAGGGGCCCCGAAGCTGGTCGGCGATCAACCAGATAAAACTACCGAGAGTGCTCACGCGGCTCCTTACGACGTTCACTCGACGATGAATGGTGGACGTCCAGCATGGAGGACGTGCGCACCGTCCGACCAGGCGGCGCACAGTCTGCGACAGCCGGCGCGTCACAGGAACATCATGGCGCATCGCCAGTCCTCCGGGCGGCGCCACCAGCGCTAGGCCGCGTGAGAGCCTGTAGCCGGGCGCTTGCGTGGCGAAGGCATTTAGACTCACGCAAGCGATAAACCAGGCGGTGATCCCTCGGCCACGAGTTCGGTCTGCGCCTGCGGCGAGGTCGCGGGGCTGCGCACGCTGCCCCCTCGCCGCAGACAGACGAGCCGGCTGCACCGCCTCCGCCGGAACGACGAACCGACGGTCGAGCCGACGCAAACCGGGGACAAGAGAAGCCTGGTCCGCGCATGAAACGTCGGCGTCATCCTGGTTGTCTTCGTTGGCGCGTGTTCGGCCACCCCGCCGCTTGCCAGGCATGGGCAAGGCGCGCGGCGGGCATCGGCCCGATCAACTCGTCGATGGAACGAAGCTCGTAGCACTGCATCAGGGACAGCAACGTGCTGAGCTGCGGATTCGGGAAGCGCGCGCCTTCAAGCTTGACGAGGGTGTTTCGCGTGATGCCCGCAGTCACCGCGGCGACTTCTTGTGTCAGACCCCGTTGCTCGCATAACTCGCGGAGACGGTGGCCTAGATGCACACTGAAATGGTCATCAGAGGGCGGAGATGGAACTGCCTTGAGGATACGCGGAGTCCGTCGAGAATCCTCGTCGGGTGGCTCTCCAGCTGGCATCTTGACCTCTCGAGTCGCTGACGGTGCGGCCAGCCTTGCCTCGGCGCACCTACTTGAGAATGCCTACTTGAGTGGGCACAATCAAGGAGACATGACGGCTCAGGCGATCAACCCCACCTGGTCAGCACCCGCTGGTGCTGGGCTGGTGCATGCCGCGGAGGCCGTGTCTGGATTGCTCGGAGTACCCGGTCGGGTGTGCACCGTTCGATTCCAGGGCAAGGCGGTCACGGCCGTTGCCGAGCTCGACCGGTCGGCTCACGACGTGCTTCACCGTGAGCCGATTACGGACCTCTTGGCGTTGGAGCTGGTCTCAGGTAGCGCGGAGAACCTCGAATGGGCCCGACCTGTCACGATCCAGGCCATCGTCGTGGCTGGACGTGATCCTGTTCGCGCCGTACAGCGGGCAGCTCGGTGGGCGTCCTATGCGTCTCGGGTCGCGATTGTTCCCGCTGATCGCGTCTCTGAGCACGCCATGGCCGAGGCGGCCCTGCGTGGTGTGTGGCTGGTAGTGGCCGGACGTCCGGTACAAATCGCCTCGGCAGGCGAGGTCGGGCCGGCGCCCGGGTCCAGCAGGGGCCTGCTGCACCGCCTGCTGGACGAAGTGATCCTTGCCGAGTTGCGCAGCGACTCAGCTCCGGGAATCGCGTTCGTCTAGCCCGCGGCCTGCCAGTGCCGTAAGGCCGACGGCACCCTGAGAAAGACCGGCGACGTGTTCGCGGCCGCATGTTCCTCTTCGCCACGCCGGCACCAGGAGGACCAAGTCCTGACCCGGTCACCCCCTGCGGGCAGAGCGACAAGCTGGTGGCGGAGGTCGAGAACGCACGCAAGATTGTGCTGCCGCACCTCGTAGGTCGATGCGACGGCCAAGCGATCGAGCCGAGCGCCGCGGCAGATTTGACAGCCACACCTCCACCGCCGGGCTGTCGGTGTGGCCATCACGGCGTCGTGGAGAAGGTCGCGGTAGTGCAAGGCAAGTCCTGCGGGCCAGAAAGCTGATTCCTTACCAGGAATACCCCCGCCACCACCGGCTCGCTGGGGATACAAGTGTCGTAGTGCTGTCGTACCTCCGTACGCGGCGGCCAGCGCGCCATGAGCGAGTAGCCCAACCGCACTCGTGTCGCAGCGCAACGGAATGACCGGGATCCCGCTTCGGATCACGGCGAGTAGTCCCTGGAGTATGCGGTTCGCCCCGAAGGGATCGCCGGCATGCTCGATGATCACGGCGATCGGCACCGAGACCTGGGCGAGTTCGGTGAGCAGCAGCCGGAGGCCGACGCCGTATAACCACCAGTTGGCCAGAGCCAGAGGCGCGACGGCTCCCGGGATCGCTGCCGAGTTCCGCAGAACCGTCTGGAGGCTATTCAGGTCCGTTGCAGCAACGTAGCCCGCGTCCGGCATGATCACCGGCAGTCCCAGGTCCCGCTGCCACGAAATCCAGTTGGAGTCGAATGGATGGGCTGCGGGCAACCGGTTCCGTCCCTTATAACGCTGACGGTCCGGCAACATCAACTGCTGGAAACCGCGCCCTCGAAGATAGCGGACGACCATCTTCGCTTCCTTGTCTCCGGAAACGACGAGGCCACCACCGGGCACCCCTGCTACCGAGGCAAGCGGCTGTGCATCCGCCGGATCTACTTGTGCCAGCAGAACATCCGTGATCGCGAAGACGCCGCGTGCCGTTGTCCGGGTTGCCGTCATCAAGCCTCCTTGAGAACTTGTAATCGACTACGGTACGGCGGCCGGGCGACACCCTCGGTACGCGACACGCCGGAAAGTCGCGAAGCGAAAGGGAGAGTTGAAAACACCCGCCACTCGAACAACAATCTCCACATGAGCCACAGCGCGAGTGCCGCAGAGCGATCAAGAGGTCGCCGCGAAACGGCGAACACCTCGTGAACCAGGACAGCGACGTGGCTGCTTGCCTCGTGATCAACGAAGCATCGCAGCTCAGCACGCGGGCAATGTCCATGATCGACGAGGCAGGACATCTGCCTGCTGTGGTCTACGATGGCGGCAGTGACCGAAGCTGCCGTCACACAGCCAATTCTGTTTGAGCTTCCCCCGTTCGCCGCACACGGTGGCGTTGCCCCCAGCTGACGGACTCTGGTTGGTGGAGTCGACGGTGCTTCGCCTGGAGGGCAAATGTCTCCAACTATCGACGCAAGTCCATGGCACCTGGTAGTTCCGAATCGAGATGCCGCCCAGACTGGCCATGAGCATACGAGACAAGTCTCATGATCGATCAGACAGACCATCTGTCCTTTGTGGTCTATTATGACCAAAGAGGCCGAGGTTGCCGCCGCACGGCCAAATTCCATTTTTCTTCGCCTGACTTTGTTACGAATAGACTGTCTCTTGTAGACATTCGCCGGGCACCCGTTCACGATGGTAGTCCCGCGGCGATCCGCCGCGATCGCGGCGGCACACCCATTAACCACAACCCCCGCGAAGTCACAGTCACGGGTGTTCTTCTTGCGAATGAGGTGCATGACCATGACATCGGGCGATGGAGTGTTCAAGCGGTGTGGGTGCCGATGCCCGGTGACCGGCAGGCAGCTGGGCACGCGCTGTCGCCGGTTGAGCGAGCCAGGGCACGGCTCGTGGTGGTTCGTGGTCGAAGGGTTGCATGCCTCGGACGGCTCTCGTTCACGCATACGTCGCGGTGGCTACGCCTCGAAGGATGCCGCGAAAGCTGCCCGGGAGCAGGTCGCGGCGACGGCCAAGGACATCGGGCTGACGACCGGTCGCTGGCTGGAGTACTGGATCACCAATTGCAAGCTTCGTCCCAGGACGCGCCGGTCCTACCGGCAGCATGTCCTCACGTACCTGATCCCGCAGCTGGGTGAGCTGCCATTGGTGACACTCGATGTGAGCGACGTGCAGAAGGCGTTCACCGCGATCGCGGCCGGGAGCGGATCACGGTACGGGCGACTGGCCCCGTCAACGGTGACGCGGGTCCGAGCGACGTTGAGCTCCGCCCTGACCGCTGCAGTCGGTCACGGGCTACTGGCACACAACCCAGCACGAGGCCGCGAGATCGAGCTCCCGGAAGCGGTGAAGCCGCGTCCGCATGTGTGGACCGAAGAGCGAGTGGCACGCTGGCGGGCAACTGGATGGCGGCCGGGACCGGTGCGCGTGTGGACACGAGAACAGACGATCGAGTTCCTCAACGCCATCGCCGGACACAAGCGCTACCTGTACTACCACCTCGTGGCCGTCACCGGCCTACGCCGCGGCGAAGCCGCTGCCTTGCGCGAGATCGACGTGGACCTGCGACACAACGAACTATTCGTCGTCACCAGACCCGACCCCGAAGAGCAGGAAGACGACGACGGGAAGCTGAAGAGCCACCACAGCACACGGACCATCGCTCTTGACCACGTCACCGCCGGCCTGATGCGACGCCACCTCACGGCTCAAGCCGGGCTGCCTGCAGGACCAGACGGAGAGCGGTACCTGTTCACCACCCCCACAGGGATGCCATGTCGGCGTGACCGGTTCACCCACGAGTTCGAGAACCTGCTGGTCGAACGCACGAACCTGCCACCGATCCGACTGCACGATCTCCGGCATGGCGCGGCCTCGCTGTCGCTGGCCGCCGGCAACGACCTCAAAAGCGTCCAGGAGATGCTCGGACACGCCTCGATGTCCTTCACTGCCGACTACTACGTCTCGCTCTACCCCGGCACCCGCCACCAGGCCGCCGAGAAGATCAGCGCGTCCCTGTTCGCCGCGCCGCCCAGCCGTACGCACCGGACCCGGCTCCCGCTCCACTGCCGACGCGTAGCGGGCGGTGCCGCACAGTGCCGTCACATGTCGACAACTGCCGCAGAACATGACCCTCGGACGACAAATCCGCAGGTTCGCCGCCTTCGCTGAGCACCAAATGGCGGCCTTGAGCTGGAGAAACACGGTCTACGCGGGCTACCGCCGAGTACTACGGGACTCCGATGCGTCTCCGTTCGTCATGCCGTGCCGAACCGCTCCGAGGCTGTCAGTAAATCCGCAGCTTCACCCCTTCACCAAGCACGAAATATCGACCCTGAGCTGGGGAAACACGGTCACACGATGGTGACGGCCCGGCACCAGGGGGCTCCGATGCGTCTCCGTTACGCGCGCCGTGCCGAACCGCTCCGGCACCGCCGGCCACACCCACGGACACACCACGCCCGACGAACACAGACGCGGAACCACACCCAGAGGGCGCCGAACGCCCATCGCCACAACGACGATTTCCCCGCCGCAGCAACAAAAACGACCGCCGCCGCCAGATCGAACATCCGGTGCCGACGTGCACTCACAGGCCAACCCGTTCGCCGGAGCCTACGGCCGCGGACACACAACGGGCCACACAGATCCACCTGACCTGCAGAAAGATCACCAAATCGAACGTTTCCGCAGGTCAGAAGCATGATCGTAGTGGGCCGCCTGGGGCTCGAACCCAGAACCTACGGATTAAAAGTCCGCAGCTCTACCAATTGAGCTAACGGCCCGCTCCCCCAGTTTAGCCAGGCCCCGGTCAGGCCCTCGCACGCCGGGTCCGGCTGAGGCTTCGGCGGAGGTCAAGACTGGTTCTTCGCCGGTCGGCTGGTCACGGTGCCTTCATGGCTGGTTCGCTGCTGATCTTCACCGGGCCCCCTGGTGCCGGGAAGTCGACCGTTGCGCGGGGGGTGGCCGCCGACGGCGTGCGGCCTACCGTGCACCTGCACACCGACAGCTTCTACGTCTGGATCCGGGCCGGGTTCGTGCCGCCCTACCTGCCCGAGGCCGCCCGGCAGAACGAGGTCGTGCTCGGGGTGATCGCCGAGGCCGCCTGCGGGTATGCGCGCGGGGACTACGACGTGGTGCTCGATGGCATCGTCGGTCCTTGGGCGCTGCAGCCCTTCCCGGACGCTGCGCAGCGCGACGGTCTGGACCTCATCGACACGACCGAGCGAGACCGCCGACGCAGTGCGGCGGGCGGGCTCGGCCGCGTTCGCGCTCTGATCCTCTTTGGACGAAGTCGGACGCGCGGGGCTCGGACCGGGCCCCGCGCGTCACGTCGTCAGCACTGGACGAACAGGCCCGTGTAAGCGGTGCACTTCTTCGACGACTTGTCGTTGGCCGCCTCCGGGTCGGCCGGCGCGCTCGCCGCTCGCTGAGCCGTCGTCGTGAACGCTCCCCATGCGAAGACGCCGCCTTCCGACGTGAACTTCGCCGTGGCCGACGCGCCCGGGGCCAGGGTGCCGATCGCGCAGGTCAGCGTCGCGCCCGAGCGGGTGCAGCCCGTCATCGAGACGACCGTGCGGCCGGAACCCGGGTTGGCCGTCACGCGAACGCCGGTCGCGGTGGCCGGGCCGGTGTTCGACACCTTGATCACGTAGTCGACCCGGGCGACCAGGCCGGGGCGCGGGGTGGCCGTCAGCGCGACCTTGACGTCGGCCTCGTCCGGCGGGGCGATCGTGACGGCCGGGCCGTCTTCGACGGCGAACGCGTAGTTGTCGCCGGCGAACTGGTGCTGGAGCGTGAACTGGCCGGGCGCCACGTCGTCCTTGACGCGCAGGGTGAACGTCACCGTCCGGCTCTCGCCCGCGCCCAGGTCGCCGACGCCGCCGCGGAAGCTGCTGAGGTACGGCGCGCACGGCGCGATCGCCCCGGTGCAGGAGACCAGGTCCACCACGTCGGCGATCGGCTTCTCCTTCACGTAGAGCGCCGCCTTCGCGCCGGTGACCGTGAAGTCCGCCGGGTTGGTCAGCTGCTCCGTGACCGTGAACGTGGTGCCCGCGCGCACGGTGGTCGCGCTGACGTCGATCGTGCTCGCGGGCGGGGCCGCGGACGCGACGGCGGGCGACGCGCCCAGGGCCGCGGCCGCCAGCGCGGCCAGCACAGCGGCTCTTCGTCCGGTTCGCTGCATGTTGTGATCTCCTGGTTCCGAACCGAGGGGTGCCGCTCCGACCGGTGAAACTGGCGTGCGCAGCAGGGGTGACGAAGATCAGATCGGCGCACCCCGAAATTCGTTACCGGGTTCGCGAAACCGTGCTTGAACTGGGCTTTCACGCCGGTTGCCCGGTCACCGACCGCAGCAGCGAACCGAAATTGTCGGACCCCTGTGGCACGCTCCGCGCATGACCGAACACACCGTCCCGGTGACGCCGCCACCCCGCCTGACCGGCCCCAGAACCGACCCGGCGCCGGTCGCTGACGAGCGTCAAGCGCTCACCGAGAGCCTCGAGTACTACCGGCGCACCTTCGAGCTGAAATGCGCCGGCCTCGACCCGGCGCGGCTGTCCGAACGCTCGGTACCGCCGTCCACCTTGACCCTGCACGGGCTGCTGCGGCACCTCACGGGCTGCGAACGCTGGTGGTTCCGGATCCAGTTCACGGGCGAGGACGTCCCGAACCTCTACTACTCCGACGACGACCCGGAACAGGACTTCACGGACCTGGGCGGCGATGTCGACGAGGCGTTCTCGTTGTGGCACGCCGAATGCGCGCGCTCCCGCGCGATCGTCGCGGCCAGCTCGCTGGAGCAGACCGGCACGCGCCTCAGCACCGGCGAACCGTTCACCCTGCGGTGGCTGATGCTGCGGATGATCGGCGAGTACGCGCGCCACATCGGCCAGGCCGACCTGATCCGCGAGCGGATCGACGGCGCGACCGGCGAATGACGGTTCAGGCGGCTGCTGTCCGCCGGCGGAAGCGGGAAAGGAGGTTGATCACCAGCGGAACGACGATCCAGCACGCGTAGGCCCAGTGCGTGAAGAAGGCGACCGGGATCGAGAGGGCGAACGCGGCGATCATCGCGCCGATCCCGCGGTAGACCGTGCCGAAGAGCTCCGGCGGGGTGTCCGCGCGGTAGAGGTGGTTCCGCTTGATCTGCCAGGCCATGAGGAGGAACAGCGTCAGCGCGATGACCTGCACAACGGCGTAGAAGACGAAGCGGAATTCGAACCCTCCGTCTTCGGAGATCACCTTCGTGGCGAAGGGCATGATCACCTGCATCAGGAGCCAGCCGAAGGTGAGGCGGGCCAGCCCGCCGCCGAGCGTGGTGACGTAGTTGAACAGGCGGTGGTGGGCGCGCCAGTGGCCCCCGATGACGATGAAGCTGATCAGGAAGGAGACGTATTCGGACTGGTGATGACCGAGTGACCGCAGCAGTTCGGCGCTGGTGGCGCCCTCCGGCAGCGGCAGCTCGAGCGCGAGCAGCGTGATCGCGATGGCGACGACGGCGTCCGAGAAGAAGGTCAGCCGCTCGGCGGCGATGGCCCGGGATTCGGAGCCGGCGGTGTCCTCGATGGACGGGGCGCTGGTCATGGCGGATGAGCGTGCCAGACCCGGTCGTGCGGCCGTCGCCGAGGGCGGCCGCGTGCGATGCTGACGCCATGACCGTCGACCCCGATTCCGGACTCCTCTCCCCGGTGCGGGCCGGTACGCCGGCCGAAGCGTCGACCGGGGACGAGGCCTGGTTGCGCGCGATGCTCGACGCCGAGGCGGCGCTCGCGAGGGCGCAGGCGCGGGTCGGGACGGTGCCGCCGGAGGCCGCCGGCGCGATCACGGAGGCCGCGGGCAAGGTGCGGATCGACGTCGCCGAGCTGGCGCGTGGGTCGCGGGCGACCGCGAACCCGGTCGTCGGCCTGGTGAAGGCACTGACGTCGGCCGTCGGCGAGCTCGCGCCCGGAGCCGCGGAGTACGTGCACCGCGGCTCGACCAGCCAGGACATCTTCGACACCGCGATGATGCTGGTCGCCGACCGGACGCTGCGGCCGCTCGCCGCCGACCTCGACGCCACGGCCGAGGCGCTGGCCGGGCTGGCCCGCGCGCACCGGGACACGACCATGGCCGGGCGGACGCTGACGGCCCACGCGGTGCCGACGACGTTCGGGCTCAAGGCCGCGGGCTGGCGGCAGCTGGTGCTGGACGCGGCCGTCCGCATCCGCCGCGTGCTCGACGGCGGGCTGCCGGTCTCGCTGGGCGGTGCGGCCGGGACGCTGGCGGCGTACGCCGAGTACGCGCGCCTGGCGAGCGAGCCGAGCGGGGGCGGGGGCGGGGGCGGGGGCGATGCCACCACAGCCGCGGCGGCCCTCGGCGGCGCGGGGCCGGCTCGCGATGCGGAGGCCGGCGACTACGCGGAGCGGCTGACCGCGGCGTTCGCCGAGGAGACCGGGCTGGCAGCTCCGGTGCTCCCGTGGCATTCGCTGCGGACGCCGGTTGCCGACCTCGCCGGGGCGCTCGCGTTCGCCGCCGGGGCGCTGGGGAAGCTGGCTGTCGACGTCGAGACGCTCAGCCGGACCGAGCTGGGCGAGGTCGCCGAACCGGCCGCCGAGGGGCGGGGCGGCTCCTCGGCGATGCCGCACAAGCGGAACCCGGTGCTCGCGACGCTGATCCGGTCGGCCGCGCTGCAGGTGCCCGTGCTGGCCGCCGGGGTCACGCAGTCGATGCTCGCCGAAGACGAACGGTCGGCCGGGGTCTGGCACGCCGAGTGGCAGCTGGTGCGCGAGTGCCTGCGGCTGACCGGCGGTGCCGCGCACACCGCCGCCGAGCTGGCGCGCGGGCTCACCGTGGCGCCCGGGCGGATGCGGGCGAACCTGGCGTCGACGCACGGGCTGATCGTCTCCGAACGGCTCTCCGCCGTGCTCGCGCCGCTGCTCGGCAAGGCGGAGGCCAAGGAGCTGCTCGGCGAGGCGTCCCGGCGGGCGGTGCGCGAAGACCGGCCGCTCCGGGACGTGCTGGACGAGCTGCCCGCCGTCACCGGCGTGCTGACGGCGGCCTCGTTGGACGAGCTGCTCGACCCCGCCGGCTACACCGGCGCGGCGGGCGCCCTGGTCGACCGTGCCCTCGGCGACCGCGCCCTCGGCGGGCCGGAGCCGGGCGGTTCGGACTAGCGCGAAAATTCTTTGAACCGTCCTCGGCGGGTGTCCGTGTAGTGGGTATCAAGCAGCCGCACCGAGCGGCGGGAAAACCCTAACGGACACAAGGAGAACTTCCATGCTTCGCACGCGCATCGCCGTCTCCGTCGCCGCGGCGGCAGCCGGGCTGGCAGTGCTCACCGCTTGCTCGGGTGCCGAGACTGCTCAGCCGGTTGTCGCCCCCGCGGCGGCCGGTGGCACCGGGGGCGGCCAGGCCGCCAACGGCCAGGGCCAGGTAGGCAACGCTGCTCCGGCCTCGAACGAAAGCAAACTGGTCGTCGCGGACGTCGCCGACGTCGGGCAGGTGCTCACCGACCAGAACGGCATGACCCTCTACCGGTTCGACAAGGACACCGCGAAGCCGCCGAAGTCCAACTGCGACGGTGACTGCGCCAAGGCCTGGCCGCCGATGCTGGCGACCGGGGACGTCCAAGTCCAAGGTGTCGACAAGAACATGGTCGGGAAGGTGACGCGCTCCGACGGGACCGAGCAGATCACCGTCGGCGGCTGGGCGCTCTACCGCTACGCCAAGGACACCAAGCCCGGCGACGCGACCGGCCAGGGCGTCAGTGGCGCCTGGTACGCGGCGAACGCCAAGGGCGGGAAGGCCGGCCAGGCCGCGGCGACCGGCTCCGAGGCCGGTGGCGTCAAGCTCAGCGCCAGCAAGATCGACGGCCTCGGCGACGCGATCGTCGACCAGAACGGGATGACGCTCTACCTGTTCCAGAAGGACACCAAGAAGAAGGCTTCCGCCTGCAACGGTGACTGCGCCAAGACCTGGCCGCCGGTGCTCTCCAACGGCAAGGTCGAGCTGCAGGGCATCGACTCGAAGCTGCTCGGCAGCATCAAGCGCCAGGACGGCTCGGAGCAGGTGACCGTCGGCGGCTGGCCCGTCTACACCTTCTCGAAGGACACCAAGCCGGGCGACGCGAACGGCCAGGGCGTCAACGGCACCTGGTTCGTCATCGAGCCCGCCGGCTGCAAGCTGGGCAGCAACCCGAACACCGCCACCAGCCAGCAGCAGGCGCCGGCCGGCAGCGGTGTGGGTACCAGTGACTCCTCCGGTTCCGGTGGCACCACCTACTGAACCACCCCGAACCTCCTAGTGGGCGAGGCCCGGCGGACGCTCTTCGTGAGTGACCTCCGGGCCTCGCCCCTTGTGGTCACGACGCAGGAACGACCGGCGACGCGGTTCTTCGGTGACCCGGTCGGTGCGGTCGGTGCGGTCGACGTGGTCGGTGCGGTCGACCGCGTCGACGTGGTCGGTCCGGTCCGTGCGGCCGGTCCGGTCGATCACCTCCGTGCGCTGCTCGCCGACCGCCGGCTCGTCGGCCGTCTCGTCTTCGGGCAGCAGGATGGTGCGGCGGGCCGGCAGGACCGCGATCAGCAGGCCGAGCGCGGCGACACCGAGGTGCAGCCACGTGTCGGCGCGCCCGAGGTCCATCGGGTTGCCGGCGGTGGCGAAGGGGTTGGTCGAAATGAGGCCGTCGATCATCAGGCCCCACACGAACAGCAGGCCGTAACCGATGAACAGCAGCCAGCCGAACGTCCGCGCGCGGCCCGAGCCGAACGCGAACAGCAGGCCGACGACGCCGGTCACGACGCGGACCAAGCTCATCAGCGGGTTGGCGGAGAACCGCCAGAACCCGGTGTCGTGGTGCCCGGCGAAGTTGCCGAAGCCGGTCCTTGAGAATCCGATGATGCCGACGACGAGGAACGCGATCCCGGCCAGTCCGGCCAGCACCTGCGCCGGCTGCAGGCCTCGGACCCGGATGCGTGCGCCTTTCGCGTGAACCATGACTCCAGTCCTTCCCAGCGGGTGGTGACGACCGTCACCGCCCTCAGGTACCCCGCGAACACGGTGAGCGAAACGATGGTGCTTGCCCGCAGGGCCCCGGTGTGTTCGCGGATCGGGCCCGGTTCGAGAGCTATCCCACAAACCGGCCCGTTCCGGCGAACAGCGCACGGCCTTTCCGGCAATCCGGAGCATGCGCAAGCTGAGCGGCATCTTCCTGGTGGGGCTGTGCCTGGGGGCGATCGGCGCGGTGGTGGTGACGGCGCGGCACAGCTCCGCCGCGGCGCCCCAGCCCCTCGCGGTCACCGAACTCGTCACGACGGCGTCCGCGACGCCGACTCCGACGCCGGAGCCGACATCGACGCCGGCTCCGGCATCCGAGACCGAGCCGTCCGCCACGCCGACGCCCGCGTCGAAGGTGGATCCGGCCAAGGTGACCGCCGCCGCGCTCGACAAGCTCGTGGGCGACGGCGAAGTCAGCGCCGTCGTGTTCGACCGGGAGCGCGGCGCGGCGATCACCTCCGTGCGCGCGGACCGCGCGTACACCTCCGCGTCGCTCGTGAAGCTGCTGATCGCGCTTTCCGCACTCGAACAGGGCGGTCCCGTCGCGGAGGTCCAGCGGATGCTGTCCCGCAGCGACGACGACCTCGCGAGCCGGTTCTGGACGGCCTACGGCGGGCCGTCGATCGTCACGCGCTGGGTCACGAAGCTGGGCCTCACCGGCACCCGGCCGCCAGAGGACGCCGGCCGCTGGGGCGACACGCGCATCACCGCGGCGGACATCGTGCGGATCTACCAGTACCTGCTCGACCACAAGTCGGCCGCGATCATGACCGCGCTGCGCGGCGCGACCGAGCGGGGGGCCGACGGGTTCCGGCAGTTCTTCGGCATCCCGGACGCCGCCGCCGGGCAGGAGTGGGCGGTGAAGCAGGGCTGGTCGTGCTGCCGGCCGACGCGGATGCTGCACACCTCGGGCGTGGTCGGCCACTACATCGTCGTCGTGCTGACCGAGCACCCCGCCAAGGTCGACTACGCGACCGGGTCGAAGCGGGTCACGGAGATCGTCTCGACGCTGCTCGGCGGCTGAGCCGGCTACTGGTCGGTGTCCGCCAAGCCGCCTGCCGCGCCCGACCGGGGCAGCGGCCACGGCTGCACCCCGCCGGTGGCCTCGACCTGCCGGCCCGCCGTGGCGGGCGGGGTCGTGTGGGCGCCGATCCAGGTGAGGATCTCGGGGATCTGGGATTTGAAGGTGTTCATGTTGTGGCCCGCGTCCGGGACCTGCCACGCCTGGAACCGGACCGGCGGCCGGACGCCGGCGCGGACCAGCTCGGCCGCCGCGCTCTCGAACTTCTCCTTCTCGCCCCAGATGGCGAGGATGTCCACCGGGGACGGGTGGAGGCGGACCGTGATGCCGACGTTGTTGGCGTCGTCGACGTCCTGGCGGCCCTTGTAGAGGTTCTCCGTCTCGGCGTCCATCTGGGCGCGGTCGTAGCCGCTGACGCTGACCGCCTGGCCGTACCACTGCGGGTGGCGGGTCACGAGGTTCATCGCGCAGTAGCCGCCGGACGACCAGCCGGCGAAGGTCCAGGCCTTCCGGTCCGCCGCCACGCTCAGCTTCTGCAGCGCCCACTCCCGCAGGTCCGCCGTCAGGTACGTGTCGTTCGCGGTGCCGTCGACCTCGTCGACGCACTCGGTGTCGTGGCCGATCTTCGGGACGCCCGTGGGGTCCGGCATGAGCACCACGACCGGGGGCAGCACGCGCTTGGCGATCGCCGCGTCGAGCTGTTCCGGCAGCTTGTACCCGTCGGTGACGACTTCGGGCCCGGACGGGTAGTTCGGGATCCACTCGATCACCGGGAACCGCAGGCTCTTGTAGGCCGGGTCGAAGTACTGCGGCGGAAGGTAGAACGTCACGTCGCGCACGAGCTTGGTGCGCCGGCCCGTCACCTTCTTGTGGACGACGGTTCCCTTGCCCTCCTTGGCGTGCGCCGCGCCCACGTCGCGGACGACCTCGAGGCTCTCGTCGTTCCCGGCCGTCTCGACGTCGATGCTGTTGGCCGCGTAGACGCCGGTGCCGAGCAGCGAGCCGAGCGTCGGGAAGAACCCGCCGATCATGTTGCCGGCCAGCCCGGTGGTGACGACGATGGAGACGACCGCGCAGAGGATGGTGGCGGTGCGCCACAGCAGCTTCCGTTTCCACCGCTCCCAGAACAGCGGGATGGCGATGATCGCCAGCAGCGTCACGGCGACCACGATGCTCATCGTGATCGGCGAGTCGAGCCGGATGCTGCTGAGGTGCATGACAACGGTCCTTCCGGGCGGGCAGAAATGCGCGCCCGGATCGCGGGACTCGCGTATATATCACGTTTGAGCCCCCTCGCACGTTGCGACCTTGTGACCTCCGCCATAGGGCCGCAACGTGCGGCGGGCTCAGCGATTTCCCGGCTACCGGGCCAGAGCGCGTGCCAGCACGGTGACGGCCTGGGTGATCGCCGCCTCGGCCGCGTGGGTCTCGCGGAGGGCGTTGACCATCACGAAGTCGTGGATGATCCCCTGGTACCGGACGGCGGTGACGGGCACGCCGGCCTGACGCAGCTTCGCCGCGTACGCCTCACCTTCGTCGCGAAGGACGTCGGCTTCGCCGGTGATCACCAGGGCCGGCGGCAGCCCGGCGAGCTCGTCGAGCGACGCGCGCAGCGGCGACGCCGTGATTTCCGCGCGCTGGGCGGGATCCGTCGTGTACTGGTCCCAGAACCACTTCATGCCTTCGCGCCCGAGGAAGTAGCCCTCGGCGAACTTCAGGTACGACTCGGTGTCGAAGTTCGCGTCGGTGACCGGGTAGAAGAGCACCTGCTGCTTGAAGGTGACGTCGCCGCGCTGCTTGGCCAGGATGGTCAGCGCCGCGGTCATGTTCCCGCCGACCGAGTCCCCGGCGATCGCGATGCGAGAGGTGTCGAGCCCCTTCTCCGCGCCGTGCTGGGCAACCCACTTCGCCACCGCGTAGTTCTCCTCGATGGCGACCGGGTAGCGCGCCTCGGGCGACCGGCTGTACTCGGGGAACACGACAGCCGCGCCCACCCCGGACGCCAGTTCGCGCACCAGCCGCTCGTGGGTGTGGAAGTCGCCGAACACCCAGCCGGCGCCGTGGATGTAGACGATCACCGGCAGCGGACCGGAAACGCCGGCCGGGCGGATGATCCGCGTCTCGACGTCGCCGTTCGGGCCGCCCGGGACGGTCAGCACCTCGATCTCGGCGGCAGGCATGGCGATCTCGCCGTCCTGGACGCCGTCGACGGCCTTGCGGCCCTCTTCCGGCGGCAGCTGGAACAGGTACGGCGGCTGGTCGGTGGCCTCCGCGAACGCCTGTGCGGCCGGTTCGAGGGCCAGGTTGTGCGGGTTGGCGGTCATGTCGTCCTCCTCGGGGTGGAAGCTGATGTCATGAAGGTAGTTCGCAACTCAGTTGTGCACAACTAAATAGACGGCAATGAGATGCAGCGCACTTAAGTTGCCGCCCAGCCGGATCGCGCGCACCATGGACAGCCAAGGGAAGAGGAGGACGCCATGGCATCGCTGCGGCTGGACGACCAGCTCTGCTTCGGGCTGTACTCGGCGTCGCGCGCGGTGACGTCGCTGTACCGCGTCGTCCTGGAGGACCTCGATCTGACCTATCCCCAGTACCTGGTCATGCTGGCCCTCTGGGAGCAGGACCACCGGCTGGTGAAGGAGCTCGGCGCCGAGCTGAACCTCGATTCGGGCACGCTTTCGCCGTTGCTCAAGCGGCTGCAGACCGCGGGCCTGGTGGTCCGGAACCGGCAGGCCGACGACGAGCGCTCGGTCCGCGTCAGCCTGACCGAAAGCGGGAAGGCGCTGCACGAGAAGGCGCGGGGCATCCCCGACGTGATCGGCGCGGCGATGAACCTGGACGAAGCCGGGCTCGCCCGGATGCGCGCCGAACTGGACCGGTTGACGGAGTCCGTCAACGCCTATCGGGAGGCGTGGTCGCCGGCGTGATCCTTCCCGTGGCAGCATGGGCCGCGAAGGGGTGGTCATGATCAACCACGACGACGCGCTCAAGGCCGTCGCAAGCAGCCTCGACCGGCCGTCCGCCGCGCGGATCTACGACTACTTCATCGGCGGGGACACCCACTACGCGATCGATCGCGACTTCGCCGAGAAGGTCCGCGCCCGGCTGCCGCTCATGGGCGAGTACTGCCTGACGAGCCGGCAGTTCCTGGGCCGCGCGGTCCGCGCGTGCGTGCGCGCCGGGCTGCGGCAGTTCGTCGACGTCGGCTCCGGCCTGCCGACCGCGGGCAACGTGCACGAGGTCGCCGACGAAGCCCGCCCCGAACTGGACACGCGGGTGCTCTACATCGACAACGAGCCCATCGCGCTGGCCCACTCGACGTTGCTGCTCGCCGACACCGCCGACCCGGAACGCCACCACGCCATCGCCGCGGACTTCCTGCAGCCGGACGACCTGTGGGAGCGGGTGAAGGCGTCGGACATCATCGACGTGCGCGAGCCGATCGCCCTGGTGATCAACGCGGTCATGCACTTCGTCAAGGACGAGCAGAACCCGGACCGGCTGCTCGAGTTCTACCGCACCCGGCTCGCCCCCGGGTCCCTGCTGGTGCTGTCGCAGATGACCAACCAGAACCCGGTGAACGAAGACGAGCGGCAGGCGCTGCTCGACCTGCTCGAGTACTACGAGACCACGACGAACCCGGGCTTCCTGCGGACGATGGCCGAGTTCGAGCGCTTCTTCGGCGGCTGGCCGCTGCTGGAGCCGGGGCTCGTCTACGCCCCGGCGTGGCACCCCGACGAGCACACCGTGTTCGCCGGTTCGCCGTCCGAGTCGCGGGTGATCGGCGGCGTCGCCCGCAAGCCCTAAGACGCTTCGCGCAGGCCGTCCAGCACGTCCAGAACCGCCCCTTTGCCCAGGTCGACGGCCTTGCGCAGGACCTCCGGGTCGCGCTCCAGCACCGCCACGTCCGGCGCACCCGCCGGTGGGCGGACGGTCAGGATGCGCGGGTCGGTGGTCAACGTTCCTTCGTCCTCGACGTCCCGCCGGTAGGTGTCCTGCCAGGCCGGGATCGCGCCGGGGGCCTGGCGCCGCAGGAACCGCGGCACGACGACGTCGTGCACCCGCGGCGGCGGCAGCGGCAGCTCGTCGGCGCGGCGGGTGCGCAGCACCAGGACGTCGGTCGCACCCTGGGCGAGCGCGGTGCGGTACGGGATCGGCTCGGCCACGCCGGCGTCGACGAACCGGCGGCCGGCCATCGGGATCGGCGGCCCGGCCAGCACCGGCATGCACGACGACGCGGCGAGCGCGACCTTGATCGCGTCGACGTCGTCGAGGAAGGGGTGCAGGTCGGTCGACTCCCCCGTGTCGGCGTCGGTGGCCAGCGGGTGGAAGGTGACCGGGTTGGCCAGGATCGCCGGGAAGTCCATCGGCTCCAGCACCGAGTAGACCTGGTGGACGAGGTATTCGAGGTCGATCACCGCGCGGCCGCGCAAGGTGTGCAGCGGGTTGATGATCCGGCGCATCACCACCGGGTTCCACCACGTCCGGACGCCGGTCGAGGACCGGCCGCAGAGCAGCCAGGCGCCGTTCAGCGCACCGGCCGACGAGCCGTAGACGGCGTCGAACGCTCGCGTCACGCCGAGTTCGTCCAGCGCCAGGACCATGCCGCTGGAGTAGGTGCCGCGGCTGCTGCCGCCCTCGATGGCGAGCGCGAGGCGCCGGCCGTCGGTGCGTTCGCCCGGGACACTGCCCGCCGCCATCCGTTCGGAGATCAGTTCGAGTACCGGGTGCACTCCTCCCATCCTGGTCTTTTCCGGGGATTAGTCGACCCGATTTGCCCACCCGGGCCGGTGAAGTGATGCGCGCCTCGTTGCACTGCAACTCGTTGCATAGCACCCTCGGGCCATGGCACTGGAGCACGCGATCCTCGTCTCGCTGTCCGAGCGCGCCGGTTCGGGCTACGAGCTGACGCGCCGCTTCGAGAAGTCGATCGGGCTCTTCTGGAGCGCCACCCACCAGCAGATCTACCGCGTGCTGAAGCGCATGGAAGAGGCCGGCTGGGTGGCCGTCGACGTCGTCGCGCAGTCGGGGCGGCCGGACAAGAAGGTCTACACGGTCAGCGACAGCGGACGCGCCGAACTCGTCCACTGGCTGGCCGAGCCGGATCCCTCCGCCGGGCCGGTCGAGCTGGCCGTGAAGATCCGCGGCGCCACCTTCGGCGACCCGGCGAAGGTGGCCGAGGAGATCGTCCGGCACCGCGCGACGCACGCCGAACGCCTCGACGTCTACCGCCAGATCGAGAAGCGCGACTTCCCCGCGCCGGCCAACCTCCACGGCCGGCACCTGCACCAGTACCTGGTCCTGCGCGGCGGCATCCGCGTCGAAGAGGGCCAGGTCGAGTGGTTCGACGAAGTGCTCGCCGCCCTCCACCACCCGAAGGACGCCCGATGAGCCCGTACCCGCACCTGCTCAGCCCGCTCGACCTCGGCTTCACGACGTTGCGCAACCGCGTCCTGATGGGCTCGATGCACACCGGCCTCGAAGACAAGGCCGCGCACTTCCCCGAATTGGCCGAGTACTACGCCGAACGCGCCCGCGGCGGCGTCGGGCTCATCGTCACCGGCGGGTTCGCGCCGAACCGCACCGGCTGGCTGCTGCCGCTCGCCTCCAAGCTGACGACGTCCGCCGAGGCGCGACAGCACCGGCAGCTCACCGCGCCCGTGCACGAAGCCGGCGGCAAGATCGCGCTGCAGGTCCTGCACGCCGGCCGGTACGCCTACCACCCGCTGAGCGTGTCGGCGTCGAGCATCAAGGCGCCGATCAACCCCTTCCGGCCGCGCGCACTCACCGGTTACGGCGTGCACCGGCAGATCCGCGCCTTCGCCGACTGCGCCGCTCTCGCGCGCGAAGCGGGCTACGACGGCGTCGAGATCATGGGGTCCGAGGGCTACCTGATCAACCAGTTCCTGGCCGAGCGCACCAACAAGCGCACCGACGCCTGGGGCGGCACGCCCGAGAAGCGGCGCCGGTTCGCCGTCGAAATCGTCCGGAAGACCCGCGCGAAGGTCGGCGACGACTTCGTCATCATCTACCGGCTGTCGATGCTCGACCTCGTCCCGGGCGGCCAGCGGTGGGAAGACGTCGTCGCACTCGCCAAGGAGGTCGAGGCCGCCGGCGCCACCATCATCAACACCGGCATCGGCTGGCACGAGGCCCGCGTGCCGACGATCGTGACGTCGGTGCCGCGCGCCGCCTTCACCTGGGTGACCGGGAA
This sequence comes from Amycolatopsis sp. NPDC058278, assembly GCF_042881395.1. Taxonomy (NCBI): domain Bacteria; kingdom Bacillati; phylum Actinomycetota; class Actinomycetes; order Pseudonocardiales; family Pseudonocardiaceae; genus Amycolatopsis; species Amycolatopsis sp. NPDC058278. The sequence continues at coordinate 38,772 of NZ_JBHVXZ010000046.1, forward strand.
GCTCAAGCCGCACGTGGGCATCCCGGTCGTGACGTCGAACCGGATCAACATGCCGCAGGTCGCCGAGGAAGCGCTGAGCAGCGGCGACGCCGACCTCGTGTCGATGGCCCGGCCGTTCCTCGCCGATCCCGAATGGATCCGGAAGGCCGAGACCGGCCGCGAGGACGAGATCAACACCTGCATCGCCTGCAACCAGGCCTGTCTCGACCACGCCTTCAAGCGCAAGCTCGTGTCCTGCATGGTGAATCCGCGTGCCGGCCACGAGACGACGTTGACGCTCGCGCCGACACGGCGGTCGAAGCACGTCGCCGTCGTCGGGGCCGGGCCTGCCGGGCTCTCGGCAGCGACCGCGCTCGCCGAACGCGGGCACAGCGTCGAACTGTTCGAAGCCGACGACGAGATCGGCGGCCAGTTCGGCATCGCGCGGAAGATCCCCGGCAAGGAGGAGTTCGCCGAGACCATCCGCTACTACCGGCGGCGGCTCGAAGTGACCGGCGTGAAGCTGCACCTCGGAAAGCGCGTGGCCGCGGCCGAGCTCACCGGCTTCGACGAGGTCGTGCTGGCCACCGGGGTCGCGCCGCGCGTCCCGTCGCTGCCCGGCATCGACCACCCGAAGGTGCTGTCCTACGTCGACGTCGTCAAGCACGGCAGGCCGGTCGGCGAGCGGGTCGCGGTGATCGGGGCCGGCGGCATCGGCGTCGACGTCAGCGAGTTTCTCACGCACACGAGCTCGCCCGCGCTCGATCTCGACGCGTGGCTGGCAGAGTGGGGTGTCACCGACCCGGAACAGGCCGCCGGCGGGCTCGGCACCCCGCGGCCCGAGCCGTCGCCGCGGCAGGTGTTCCTGTTGCAGCGCAAGAAGTCCGGCATCGGCGCCGGGCTCGGCAAGACGTCCGGCTGGGTGCACCGGGCCGCGCTCAAGGCCAAGCGCGTCGAGCAGCTCCCGGGCGTCACGTACGAGCGGATCGACGACGACGGCCTGCACATCACCGTCGACGGCCGGCCTCGGCTGCTCGACGTCGACACGGTCGTCGTCTGCGCCGGTCAGGAGCCGGTGCGGGACCTCGCCGACGAGCTGCGCGAGGCCGGGCTGCCGGTGCACCTGATCGGCGGGGCCGACGTCGCCGCGGAACTCGACGCGAAACGCGCCATCGACCAGGGGACGCGGCTCGCCGCCGCGCTGTAGCGCAGCTCACCCGGAAAGGGTGACACGGTGGTGTCGCGGACGGCTGCGACGGTCCGGGCATGACGATCGTGGATGACGATCGTGGATGCGGACTGCCTCGCCGAAACCCTGGCGTTCAACGAGAAATTCGCGGCGGCGGCCGCGAACCGCCCGGCTCGGGGGGCAGCACCGAGCGCGGAAACCCTGGCGCGGCTGCGGCGCAACCGCCTCGGCGGCGACACGCCACCGGTGCGGCTGCCGCGGGGCCGGGACCGCGTCGTCGACGGCGTGCCGGTCCGGGTTTTCGTGCCGGACCGGGTCGACGGCGTGTACCTGCACCTCCACGGCGGCAGCTGGGCGTTCGGCTCCGCGGCCGGCCAGGACGAGCGGCTCTGGCGGCTCGCCACGCAGACCCGGCTGGCCGTGGTGAGCGTGGACTACCGCCTCGCACCGGAGCACCCCTTCCCCGCCGGGCCCGACGACTGCGCGACGGCGGCCCATTGGCTGGTGCGCAACGCCGGCGCCGAGTTCGGTTCCGAACGGCTGCTGATCGGCGGGGAGTCGGCCGGTGCGCACCTGAGTGTCCTGACCCTGCTGCGCCTTCGCGACCGGCACGGTGTCACCGGCGCGTTCCGGGCCGCTCACCTGCTCTTCGGCCCGTACGACCTGTCGATGACCCCGAGCCAGCGGAACTTCGGTGCCCGGCCGTTGCTGAGCAACACCGAGTCGCTCCGGGGCAGCTACGCGCTGTTCGTCCCCGGCATGGGAGAAGAACAGCGCCGGGCCCCGGAAGTCTCACCCCTGTACGCGGACCTGGCGGGTCTGCCGCCCGCCCGGATCTCCGTCGGCACCGAGGATCCGCTGCTGGACGATTCGCTCTTCCTGGCCGCGCGGTGGCAGGCCGCGGGCGCGCCCGTGCAGCTGGACGTCGTCGCCGGCGCCATGCACGGCTTCACGTTGTTCCCCCTGACCGTCACCGAGCGGGAACACCGGCGGGAGCGGGACTTCCTGGCCTCCGCGTGAGCGGTAGCGTCGGCGCCATGACCCGGACCGCCCGGCTGTACGCGCTGGTGGAGGAACTGCGCGCGGCCGCGCCGCGGCCGCGGACGGTCGCGGCGCTCGCCAGGCGGTTCGAGGTCAGCGACCGCACGCTGCAGCGCGATCTGCAGGCTCTGATGCAGGCCGGCGTCCCGGTGCGGGCCATCCCCGGACGAGGCGGCGGCTGGGCGATCGACCCGGAAACGACCCTGCCCCCGATCCACCTCACCGCCGGCGAGGCCTCGGCGCTGACCGCCGTGCTCGCCGCGGCCGACGCCACCACTCCGTACGCCGGCGAGGCTCGCACGGCAGCCCAGAAGATCACGGCCGCGATGACCGGCGCCGTTTCGGCGGCGGTCCGGGAACTCGCCGCCCGGATCGTCACCCTGCCCTCGGACGGCGACCCGGCGACCCGCACCGCGGTGGAACAGGCCATCACCGGGAACCTCGTGCTGCGGCTGAGCTACACCGACGCGGCCGGGCACGCGAGCGAGCGCGTCGTCGAACCGGCCGGGCTGCTCACCGCCGGCGGCCGCTGGTACCTGATCGCCTGGTGCCGCACCCGGCGGGCCGGCCGGGGCTTCCGGCTGGACCGGATCATGGCGGCCGCGCCAACCGGGGAACCGGCCCGGCCCCGCGACCTGACCGAACTGCTCCGCGGCTCGGCCGCCGCCGGTGCGGTTCCCCCGGCCGCCTTCGCACCTTGAGAAGGCTCGCCGCCGCGCTGTAGCCCGATATGCGTCCGGCACTGGCAGGATGGGCCCCGTGCGAGACGTATGCGTGATCGGGCTCGGGCTGATCGGCGGGTCACTGCTGCGCGCGGCCGCCGCCCACGGCCGCACGGCGTGGGGTGCCGCGGTTTCCGAAGTGGACGCCGACGCGGCGAGCAGAGCGGGCTACGACGTCACGACCGACGTCGAAACGGCCCTGCACCGGGCCGCGGCCGAGGACGCGATGGTGGTGCTCGCCGTGCCGCTCCCGGCCGTCGAAGACCTGCTGCGGCTGGTCAACCAGCACGCGTCGCACTGCCTGCTCACCGACGTGACCAGCGTGAAAGCGCCGGTACTGGACGCGGTCCGCCGTCGCGTGCCGTACACGCGGTACGTCGGCGGGCACCCGATGGCCGGGACGTCGAACTCCGGCTGGCTGGCCGGGGACGCCGCACTGTTCCAGGGCGCCGCGTGGGTGGTCACGGTCGAGGAGGACACCGACCTCGAAGCCTGGGCCGAAGTGGCGAAGCTCGTGCTGGACGTCGGGGCGCACGTCGTCCCGCTGCCCGCGGAATCGCACGACGAAGCCGTCGCCCGGATTTCGCACCTGCCGCACCTGCTGGCGGCGATCCTGGCCACGATCGGCGCCGAGGGCGGCCCGCTGGCGATGTCGCTCGCCGCCGGGTCCTACCGCGACGGCACGCGCGTCGCCGGCTCGAACCCGCAGCTCGTCCGCGCGATGACCGAAGGCAACCGGGACGCGCTGCTGCCGATCGTCGACGAAGCGCTCGGCCGGCTCGGCGCCGCCCGCGGTTCGCTCGCGTCGACCGGCGGGCTCGCGGCCACCATCAACGCGGGATACGAAGGCGCGCAAGCGCTGGCCGCCGGCCTGGACGCCGAACGGGCCGGGGTCCGGATCAGCCTCGCCGCGCCGGACGCGCGGCAAGGCCTGATCGCGCTCGGTGAACGCGGCGGCCGGATCACCGGCCTCGCGGACGGGATCGCGACCGGCGAGGTCCAGTGAGGCTGATTCAGCCGTCGGCCGCCGCATGACTTTGGCGATGCCCCGCCGGTATGTGGCGGGGCGCGGCGGCCTGACCGGAATCAGCCTCAGTAGCTACCGCGGGGTGTCCGGCGTGTCGTCGAACTTGTTGAGGAAGTCCTTCGCCTTCTCGACGCCGCCGTCGATCTGGCTGTCGTGCCCGGCGAACTTCGACTTCGCGAAGTCGGCGGCCTTGTCGAGGCCTTCCTCGATCTTGTCGTTGTGCTCGCGCAGGGCCTCTTCGGCCTTGCCCTTCAACGCTTCGAAGTCGATTCCCATGGGTGCATTGAACCGCACGGACCTCAGATGCGCCGGTGGTAGGGCAGGAACCGCCGGACCAGCCCCAGTGGCGCGCGTTCGGCCAGGTCAGGGCCGCGGACGGCGTCGAACGCGGACTCCAGCTGGTCGACCACGCCGGCCAGCTGCGGGGCGTCCGGCAGCGGCATCGACCGTGGTTCCCGCTGTTCCCGGACCGCCGACGCGAGTTCCCCCAGTGCGGCCGTCAGCAGCTCGACGTCGGCCGGCTCCGGCGGCGGCACCCCGCGCCCGATCGTCACGCCCACCTCGGTGACGGCGTCCGCGACGCGCTCCTGCGCGGCGATCACCGGCCACCACGCCACCGCCTGGCGGCCGTGCGCGGACGGCTCCACGACCGCCTGCTGGAACGCCGTCCGCAGGTCGGCCAGGGCCCGGTAGGCCCCGCGCCGCGCCCGGGACCGCGCCAGCCGCGCCTCCCCCGACGACGCTTCGACCAGCGCGTGGGAGACGTACTTCGCGACCGCGTCCAGGCCGTCGGCCAGGCGCCCGCCCACCCGCGGGCGACGGCTGCCGGGCCACAGCAGGTAACCGAAGACGAGCACGATCACGCAGCCCAGCACGGTGTCGACCAGCCGCGCCAGCACCACGCTCCAGTTCCCGGTGTGGGCCAGGCCCATCTGCAGGATGATCAACGGCGTCACGAAGGCGCTCTGGATGCCGTAGTTGCGCACCTTCCCGACCGCGATGCCGCCGGCGAAGACCGCGCTGAGCACCACCAGGATCCAGCCGTTCGCGCCGAGACCGAGCACCGCGGCGCCGATCCCGACACCGATGACCGTGCCGATGCCGCGCAGCACCGCGCGGCCGAAGACGGACCCGAAGTCGGGCTTGAGCACGATGCCGACGGTCAGGGTGATCCAGTACGACCGTTCCAGCGGCACGAGCAGGCCGACGACCTCGGCGATCGCGACGCACAGCGTCAGCCGCAGCGCGGCGATCCAGGTCAGCGGGCCGGACGCGAGCGAGCCCGCCCACTCCCGCAGGCGGCGGTGCCACGGCGTCGGCTGCCGGCGCTTGCGGTCGTCGCCCTTGCCGATCCGGACGAGCCCCGCGTAGAGCGCGCCGAGCACCGGGTCGGGGTCTCCGGGCGGCACCGGCGGCGGGGGCGGCAGCGGCTGGCCGGCCAGCACCGCGGCCGAAAGCGCGACGAAGTGGTCGATGACCTCCGCGGCCGGGCGGCGACCCGCGTTGACCATCGCCACCGACGCCTCGACGGCGGGGGTAGTCGCCGAAAGCAGGTTGAGCAGGTGCCGATAGGCGGCGTCGCGGCCGGACAGCCAGGAGCGCGCGGTGAGCAGCTGGTCGTAGGCGGTGTTCATCGCCGTGGTCAGCCGGTGGCGGGCGACCCGCGAGACGGCTTCGTCGGTCGCCGACAGCATCGCGGCCAGCTCGACGTAGACGTGCGCGACGGCGGTGCGTTCGGGGCTCGTCGCGCGGACGGTCCAGGTGACGAGCGCGACCAGCAAGCTCCAGGCGGCGCCGAGGCAGAAGCAGCCGAAGAGGACCTCGACGCGGACGCCGGTCGCGTGCTGCCCGGTGGCGAGCACGCAGAACACGAGCATCTGCAGCCCGGCGACCGAGGCGTTGCTGCCGGCCGCGCTGATCACCGCGGACACCGCGGCGACCAGGACCACCGTGGGCACCGACAGCGCCGGGGTACCGCCGGTGAGCAGCCCGGCGAGGTAGCCCGCGGTCGCGGCGAGGGTCGCGCCGCCGAGCCGCCGGGCGCGGTAGCGGTAGGGCCCGGCCGATTCGGACAGCACGGCGGGCAGGGCCCCGGTCGAGATGAGTGCGCCGACGGCGATGTCCCCCGCCGCGTACGCGATCGCGAGCGGCACGGCCAGCGCGACCACGGCCCGGGCGACCATGTTCCACGGCACCGGCACCGGGGTGCTGCGCAGGAGCTGGACCAGCCAGTGCGGCGCGGTGAGGTCGGGGCGCGGCGTGCTCACCCCCTCATCTTGACCTACGCTCCCGGAGACGATTAATTATCAGTCTGCCAACAACATGGGAGGTTCCGGTGGGTCGCAAGTACTCGTACGAGGTCAACCGCACGAGCACCGCGCCGCCGGAGGCGCTGTTCGCGCTCGAAGCCGACGGCCCGCGCTGGGCGGAGTGGGGAAAGCCACTGATCGTCCAGGCCCGCTGGGCGCGGCGCGGCACCACCGAACCCGACGGCGTCGGCGCCGTCCGCGAGGTCGGGATGTGGCCGGTGCTGATCCGCGAGGAGACCCTCGAGTACGAGCCCGGCCGCAAGCACGTCTACGCCTTCGCCGGCGGCAAGCCGATCAAGGACTACCGCGCCGAAGTGCTGTTCACGCCGGCCGACGGCGGCGGCACGCACCTGCGGTGGACCGGCTCGTTCACCGAGCCGGTCAGGGGCACCGGGCCGGCGCTGGCCGCCACGCTCCGGATCGTGATCCGGCTGTTCTCCGCCAAGCTGGTCAAGGCGGCCGAAACCGGGCGCTGAGCTGGGTGGCTCCGGCCACACAAGATCGCCCGGCGCAACGTTTCCCCACCCTCCCGCGTCACTCTTTCGGGTAGTACACGAAGGGGGGAAGGCGTGCGGAAGCGCTTGACAGCCGTGGTCGCCGCGGCGGCACTGGCCTTGACCGGGTGTTCGGGCCACGAGCCGGATCAGCGGGAGTTCGGCACGAGCCAGCCGAACCCGGCACCCCAGGGCGTCGGCCCCGACGTGAAGACGTCCGGGCCGTACCCGTTCGGGACGGTCCAGCAGCAGGCGCCCCCGATCGAAAACGGCCAGGTCCCGCTGATCCGCCGGATCACCACCGACAAGCCGTACGTCTTCCTCACCATGGACGACGGTGCGGTGCAGGACCCCGACGCGCTGAAGCTGATGCAGGAGAACGGGACCCACCCGGTGCTGTTCCTGAACCAGAAGTACGTGAAGGGCCACGAGGCCTACTTCAAGCAGATCCTCGACGCCACCGGCGCCACGCTCGGCGACCACACGGTCGACCACCCGAACCTCAAGGGCAAGCCGTACGAGTTCCAGCGCAAGGAGATCTGCGACGACGCCGACGACTTCCAGCGCGGGCTCGGCATCCGCCCGTCGCTGTTCCGGCCGCCGTTCGGCAACTACGACCAGAACACCCTGCGCGCGGCGGCCGCCTGCGGGATGCGCGCCTCGGTGCTGTGGACGGCCGCGGTCAACGACGGCCACGTCCAGTTCCAGTCCGGCGACAAGCTCAAGCCCGGCGACATCGTGCTGATGCACTTCCGGAAGACCTTCAAAGAGGACTACACGGCGTTCGTCGAGCAGGCGAAGAAGGACGGGCTCACGCCCGTCCCCCTGGCCGACTTCCTCGGTTAGAGCACCACGGTCGGCGTCACGACCGTCCGGCGGCACGAGACGTCCCCGAGGTGCACGAGGATCTGCGTCGTCCCGCGCGGCACGTTGTCGAGCACGAACCGGCCGCCTTCGTCGGCGGTCGTCGACGACGTGCCGTGCTCGGCCACGCGCACCTCGACGCTGTACTGGCCGGCCGGCACCAGCCAGCCGTCGATGCGGTGCAGCTTGCCCATCTTGGTCAGGTTGATCATCACCGTCAGGTCGCTGACCGTGAACGTGATCGTGCCGGTGCCGCCACCGCGGACCCCGGCGAGGTTGTCCAGCCGCTCCCAGCGGGCGACCTCGACGTCGAGGTCCTCGAGCGCGAGCGCGAATTGGACCCGCTGCACCAGGTCACCCGGTGGCGGGTCCAGCTCGTCGAGAAAACGGCCGATGTCGGCCAGCAACACGTCGTCACCGAAGGAGGCTTGGCCCCCCGGCGCACCGAGGTCGTTCATCGGCTTCCCCCTTCACTGACGAGGAGATCTCGCATCTGGTCGAGGCAGCGACCCCTGGTCGGGCCGACACTGCCGCGCGGCATGCGCAGCGCCTCGGCGACGAGCTGGTACTCCGCGCGACCCGCGAGCACGGTCAGCCGGAGCAGTTCCTGACAGCGGTTGGGCAGCCGGACGAAGGCGCGCCAGACCCGGCGGTCGCGGTCGGCGCGAATGGCTTCGTCTTCGGGCGCCGGTTGAGTACTGGGCATGGCCTCGGCGACCTCGTCGCTCAGCGGCACCGGCTGCATGCGACGGCCGAACGGGTGGGTGGCCTCGCGGCGGGTGGTGGTGATCAGCCACGCGGCGAGGGCCTTGGGGTCGCGGAGCTTGCCGAGCTGGCTGAACAGCGCCAGCCAGACGGTCTGGACGACGTCTTCGGCGACCGCGCGGTCGAGCCCGTTGGCCCGGGCGACGTGCCAGACGAGCGGGGTCAGCTCTTCGACGAGGCGGGCCATCGCCCGGCGGTCACCGTCTCTGGCGGCCTGCATGCACGCAGCGTGCAGCTCGGCGCCGGTCAGGCCCTCCCAAGGCGGATCTACCTCTGTGGTTTGCACGTCGGTCACCGTATCTGCCCCTCTTCGGAAGAGTCTTCCAGTCGGCAATGGCAGTATCGCGGGTCCTTCGGGGGGAAGGAGCGTGCAGGTGGATCTCGGATACATCAAGGTCACTTACTTCGTCGGTCGTGCACTACCGGTCAATGACGATTGCGGGAGGTACCGGCCGGCGCGGTGACCGCGACCGACCGGTACTCCCCTCCCTCAAGGACCCGCTCCCCAACGGGCCCCGCCGGATGTCCCCTCCCCCGAAGGGCACCCGGCCGACGGTGTCCGGCAGCCCCCTCGGCTCCCGGCCACCGCGCTCACTCCGAACGCGACACCCCCTGTCGTGTTCCTCCGTACTTGGCTGCTCCACAGGACGCAGTGGGGGCACCCCCAGATACCGGAACCGGCGAATTTTTTTGAGAATCGACGCAGAGCGGCTAACTGATCACGGCGCGTGCCAGCGTCCCGGCCCAGCGGGCGTAGCCGGCGGGCCCCGGGTGAAAGCGGTCGCTCGCGAAGGCGGCGGGGTCGAGCAGGGCGGGATCCATCGGGAGGTGCCGGACGCCGGGGAGGCGGCCGAGGGTCGCGGCCGCCCGGTCGAGGGCGGCGGACCGCGCCGAAAGGACGTCACGCAGCGGGCGCGGCAGGGCGGGGAAGCGGGCCATCGGCGGCACCCCGGCCAGCAGGACGTCGACCGGGCCGAGCCGCCGGCGCAGGTCGAGCACCAGGCGCAGGAGGTCACGGCGGTAGCCCGCGGCGGTCCGGAGCTCGATGGTGTCGTTGACGCCGAGGGCGATCACCACCAGGTCGGCCGGGCGGACCACGGGAACGAGCTCGGCGCGGACCACCCGGGCGTTGGCGCCGGTCCGGCCGACCGCCTGCCAGCGCACCGCCCGGCCGTCGCGGGCCAGCTCGCGGGCGAGGCAGCCGGTGAGCGCTTCCTCGTGGTCCGCCGCGCCGACCCCGTCCACTGTGGATTCGCCGAGGACGGCCAGGCGGAAGGGTTCGCCGTTGCCCGGGACGAGACCTTCGGTGGGGCCGGCCGCGCCGGGGAGCCGCGGGGTCTTGCGCTTGACGTAGACCGCTTGAGCGAGGAGCACCATGCCCGGAATTAGAACAGCGGCGCGCAGCGCCTCCGTTGAGGGCGGCGGTGGGGAGGAAGGCGGCGGCTAGCCGTGGGCGATCGAAACCTTCCGCCTGATCAGCGTGGGGTCCGCCACGGCGTCGAGCAGGTACGCGGCGACGTCGGCGCGCCGGATGGTGAACGTGCGGACGTTGCCGTCGAGCCGGCTCGCGACCTTGCCCGTGCGCGGCCCGTTCAGCAGCATCGGCGGGCGGACGATCGTCCAGTCCAGGTCGGTGGCCTCGACGACGGCCTCCATCGCGAGCATGTCCGCCCAGCCGTGCTTGAGGAAGGTGTTGAGCAGCGGCTTCACGAGCGAGCGCGTGAAGAAGCCGTCCCCCTCGGTGTGCATGCCGCTGGCGCTGACGACCAGCAGCCGCTTCGCCCCGGCCTCGATCACGGCGCGGGCGCCGTCCACGCAGACCGTGGTCGGCCCGCGGTCGCGGGAGCCGACCGCGGAAATGACCGCGTCGCGGCCTTCGACGGCGGCCGCCAGCTTCTCCCGTTCGTGCAGGCCCGCGACGACGACCTCGGCCGGCAGCTTCAGCCGGGCGGCGTCGCGGACCACGGCCGTGACGTCCCAGCCGCGGTCCAGTGCCTGCTTGACGACCTCCCCGCCGACGCCGCCGGTCGCCCCCAGAACGGTGATCTTCATGGTGTCTCCTCTTCGGTTAGTGAACACTCACCAGGTAGGGTGAGTGTTCACTAACCAGGCTGAGAACGCACTCAGGGAGCCGTTATGGGAAGCCGCGAAGAGATCGTCGCCGCGGCCGCGAAGGTGATGCGCGAGCAGGGCTACGCCCACGCGACGACGAAGGTCATCGCGCGGACCGCGGGCTACTCGGAGGCGATGCTCTACAAGCACTTCCGCGACAAGACCGACCTGTTCCGCAGCGTGCTGGCCGAAGAGCTGCCCGCACTGGGCGCCACCCTGGCCGAGCTGACCGAGGACCCCGGGCAGGCCCCGCTGCGGGACAACCTCGTCCGCGTGGCCCGGCTCGGCCTGGCGTTCTACGTCGACAGCTTCCCGATCGCCGTCTCCATGTTCTCGTCACGGGAACTGCTGCGTTCACATCGGGAGAGGTTGCGCGGGCACGGTCCCCGCCTGCCCGTAACGGGGGTCGCGGACTACCTGCGGGCCGAGCGGGCACTGGGCCGGATCAAGGCGGACACCGACGTCGAGGCGGCCGCGGCCCTGCTGCTGGGCGCGTGCTTCCAGCAGGCCTTCCTGGCCACCTTCGAGGAGACCGAGCCGGCCGACCAGGCCGAGCGGCTCGCGGACGTCCTGCTCGCCGGGCTCTAGGCGTTCTTCTCTTCGCGGAGCTTGTGCCAGCGCTCGTACATGCCGTTGAGCTCCTCGAGCATGAACGACAGGAAGTCCCGCATCTCGGCGAGCCGCTTGCCCGAGGGGGTGTCCTCACCCAGGGCGCTGACGCCGTTCTCGGCCGCGTCGCGCCACATGATGATCATGCGGTCGCGCTTCATGAACGTGGCGTACCAGAGGTCGTCGTAGAGGCGGTAGTGGTCACGGCGCTCGCCGGGCTCGCGTTCCTTGGCGACCAGGCCGATCTGCTCGAGGTAGCGCACCGCGCCGGAGACGGCGGCCGGGCTCACCTGCAGCTGCGAGGCGAGGTCGGCGGCGGTCAGCCGGCCTTCGTCGGTGGTCATCAGCGCGGCGAACACCCGCGCGGGCATGCGTTGCATGCCGATCTGCGAAAGCACGAGCCCGAGGCTCTCGACGTACCGGCGGACGGCGTCTTCATCTCGCTTCGTGTCAGGCGTCGTCATCGGCCCATCCTCCCGTACCCCTCCCGCATGATCACTCGATCTAGACATTTTCTTAACTTCACAACTTCATGAAGCGAGTGTAGCTTCCGAAGCATGGAAAACGCCATTTCGGTCACCGGCCTGCACAAGTCGTTCGGCCGGACCAAGGCCCTCGACGGCCTCGACCTGCAGGTACCCGCGGGGGAGGTGCACGGCTTCCTGGGCCCGAACGGCGCCGGGAAGTCGACCACCGTCCGGGTCCTGCTCGGCCTGCTCCACGCGGATTCGGGGGACGTCCGGCTGCTCGGCGGCGACCCCTGGAAGGACGCCGCGAGCCTGCACCGCCGCCTCGCCTACGTGCCCGGCGACGTCAACCTCTGGCCCAACCTCTCCGGCGGCGAGGTGATCGACCTGCTCGGACGCCTGCGCGGCGGCCTGGACGAGAAGCGCCGAGCCGAGCTCGTCGAGCGCTTCGACCTCGACCCGAAGAAGAAGGGGCGGACGTACTCGAAGGGCAACCGGCAGAAGGTCGCCATCGTCGCCGCCCTCGCCTCCCGGGTCGACCTGCTGATCCTCGACGAGCCGACGTCCGGCCTCGACCCGCTGATGGAGGCGACGTTCCAGTACGCCATCCAGGAGGAACGCGAGCAGGGCCGGACCGTGCTGCTCTCCAGCCACATCCTCGCCGAGGTCGAGGCGCTGTGCGACAAGGTCAGCATCATCCGCAACGGCCGCACCGTCGAGTCCGGCACGCTGGCCGAGCTGCGTCACCTGACCCGGACGTCGATCACCGCCGAGCTCGCCGGGCCGCCGAACGGGCTCACGAAGCTGGCGAACATCCACGACCTCAAGGTCGAGGGCAACCGCGTGCGCTTCGACGTCGAGACGCGCTCGCTCGACGAAGCCCTGCGCCGGCTGACCGAGGTCGGCGTGCGCAGCCTGGTCAGCCAGCCGCCGACGCTGGAAGAGCTGTTCCTGCGCCACTACACGACCGAAGCGAGCGCGAAATGACCGCGACGCTCGAACGCCCGGCCGTGGTGGCGCCCGCCGACGAACTGGCCGGAACCTGGCACCTCACCCGGCTCGCGCTGCGCCGCGACCGCGTGATCCTGCCGATCTGGATCGTGCTGCTCAGCGTCGTCCCGGCGAGCACGGTCAGCACCTTCACGCAGTTCTACCCGACCGTCGCCGACCGGCTCGCCCTCCAGGCGGGCGCGAACGCCAACCCGTCCTACGCGCTGCTCTACGGCCCGCCGTTCGACCTGACCACGGCCGGCGGGTTCATCGCCTGGCGCATGTGCGGGTTCCTGGCGCTGCTCACCGGGCTGATGGTCGTCTTCACGGTCACCCGGCACACCCGCGCCGAGGAGGACACCGGACGTGCGGAGCTGCTCGCGTCCGCGGTGGTCGGCCGGTACGCGGCGCTGACAGCGTCGCTGCTGGTGGCCGGCGGCGCGAGCGTGCTGACCGGGCTGGTCCAGGTGGTCACGATGATCGGCGCCGGCCTGCCCGCGGCCGGTTCGCTCGCGTTCGGCGCGTCGGAAGCACTCGTGGGGCTGGTGTTCACCGCGGTCGCGGCGGTCGCCGTCCAGCTGGCCGAGTACTCCCGGACCGCCAACGGCATCGGGACCGCCGTGGTCGGCGCCGCGTTCCTGCTGCGCGGCGCCGGGGACTCCACTGTGGACGCCCGCTGGCTGTCGTGGCTGTCGCCGATCGGCTGGGTGCAGCAGGTCCGGGCGTTCGCCGGGGAACGCTGGTGGGTGCTCCTGCTGCCGATGGTCTTCACGCTGGTCGTCGGCGCCATCGGGTACTGGCTGCTGCCCCGCCGCGACGTCGGCGTCGGCTTCCTCCCGCCGCGCCCGGGTCCCGCTCGCGCCGCGGCGAGCCTGCGGTCACCGCTCGCGCTCGCCTGGCGGCTGCACCGCGGCCCGCTGCTCGGCTGGGTGATCGGCACGGCCGTGGTCGGTGCGGTGTTCGGCTCGATCGCCAGCGGCATCGGCGGCCTCGTCGGCTCCAGCCCGCAGGCGCAGCAGATCATGGCGCGGCTGGGCGGCAGCCACGCGCTGACGCAGGCGTTCCTCGCCGCGATGGCCGGGATGTTCGCCATGGTGGCGTCGCTGTACGGCGTCCAGGCGGTGCTGCGGATGCGCGGCGAGGAGACCGCGATCCGGCTCGAGCCGGTGCTGGCCACCAGCGTCGGCCGACTGCGCTGGGCGGGCAGCCACCTGGTGTTCGCCTTCTTCGGCACGGCGGCGCTGCTGCTGTCCGGCGGCGTGTTCATGGGCCTGGCCAACGGGCTGCGGACCGGCGACGTCGGCGGCTCGCTCGCGGACACCCTCGCCGGGATGCTGGTCCAGCTGCCCGCGGCCTGGGTGGTGGTCGCGCTCGCGGTGGCGATCTTCGGGTTGCGGCCGGGCTTTTCGGCCGCGGCGTGGGCCGTCGGTGCGCTGGCGCTGCTGCTGAGCCTGTTCGGCCCGGTCCTCGACCTGCCGCAGGCGGTGCTGGACGTCTCGCCGTTCCAGCACCCGCCGAAGATCCCCGGCCAGGCGTTCACCGCGACGCCGCTCCTGTGGCTCCTGGCGGTCGCCGTGGTCGCCTCGGTGGCCGGTCTGGCCGGCTGGAAACGCCGGGACGTCGGCTAACGCACCCGCAGCTCGTGGCCGGGACCGGCCACGAGCTGCGCCTGCGGCCCGTCCTTCCCGCAGCCGGGCCCGTTCGGCTCGGCGAAGGACGGCGTCACCTCGAGGGTGTGCGGTTTCCCGTCGTCGAACCGGACGGTGACCTTGACTGGTTCGGCGGGCAGCCCCGGGATGGTCGCGAAGCCGTGGAGCCCGCCGGTCGGGACCATCGACGTGCCGCACGAGCTGTCCGGGCCGGTACCCGTGCAGGTCGTCGCGCCCGCCGACGTCTCCGGGTGGAGGCCGACCTCGTCGGTGACGCACCGGCCGCGCCAGCAGGCTTCGAGCGTCGCTTTCGAGATGCCGTTCGGCGACGGGATCGACAGGCTGATGCCGACCGGAACGCCGATCGCCGTGCAGGCGCGCTCCGGCCCGGCACAACCGGCCGTCACGGCGGCGAACACCACGAACCCCAGTGCGCAACGCATGCCGACCAGACGGTGCCGGCGGCCGCCGGGTTGCACGGTCAGTCGCGCCAGATGGAGGTCAGCGGCAAGGCGGGCGATGTCGAGGTCGGCGTGAGGGAGCCGGCCGAGGTCGCCGGCGGCACGGTGACCTCGACGACGCTGGTGGTGGTCGTCGCCGGCGGCGTCTCGACCGAGGTGACGGTGGCGGGCGGCGCGGACTCGGTGACCGTGACGGGCACCGCGGAAACGGTCCTGGTCGGCGGCGGATCGGGGGTCTCGGCGGTGCGCGGGGCCGGCCGCCCGGCAACGAGCATGGCGGCCACCAGCAATCCGGTGGCGAAGCCCGCGAGGCCAGTGACCGCGGCGGAGCCCCAGGTAGGTCGGCCACTCATCCGGGCACCCCCTCGCCACGCGCAGCGCAGGTACGAGGACTAACTCGCGTTGATCTTACGTCGTGTTACCCGATGTGCACCTAGAGCGGATAAGACTCAACTTTCTTGCGCCGAACCCGCGCATGTGCCAGCTTGGAACGATGGGGGTACTGGGGAACCCGGACTTCCGGCGCCTCTGGCTCGCCGACCTCGCGAGCCAGGTGGGCAGCCGGATCGACGTCTTGGCGGTGCCGTTGCTCGCGGTCACCGCGCTCGGCGCGCCGGTCTTCGAGGTCTCCCTGCTGCGGACCGCGCAAACGCTGCCGTACTTGGTGCTCGGGCTGCAGGTCGGCGCCTGGTGCGACCGGATCCGCCACCGCCCGGTGCTCATCGCCGCGGACGCCGGGCGGGCCGTGCTGATCGCCTCGGTCCCGGTCGCCGCGCTGTTCGGCGTGCTCGGCATGGCACAGCTGCTCGCCGTGGTTCTCGCCGTCGGCGTGCTCAGCGTCTTCTTCGACGTCGCCCACCAGACCTATGTCCCGCGGCTGGTGGCGCACGGGCAGCTGCCGGAAGCCAACGCGCGGCTGCAGACGAACCGGTCGATGGCGGCGGTCGCGGGTCCCGGCCTCGCCGGGGTGATCGTCCAGGCGCTCGGCGTCGCGACGGCGCTGGCCGTCGACGCCGTCAGCTACCTGTGGTCGGCCCTCTGGCTGCGCAGGATCGAGAAGCCCGACGTGCGGCCCGAACCGCGGGAGCGGCGGTTGCTGCGCGAGATCGGCGAAGGGCTGCGGCTGGTCCGCGGCGACCGCGTCCTGCTGGCGATCAGCGCCCACGGCGCGGTGTCGAGCTTCTTCCAGTCGGCCCACCTGGCGATCGTGATCGTCTTCCTCGCCCGCGACCTCGGGCTCTCGCCCTGGGTGATCGGGGTGCTCGGCACGGCGTCGCTGACCGGCGCCGTCACCGCCGGGTTCACCGCGCGGTGGCTCGGCGAACGGATCGGCCAGGCGCGCGCTCTCGGGGGTGCGGCGGTGCTGTTCGGCCTGGCGTACCAGCTCTACCCGTTCACCGGCCGCGGCTGGGCGCTCGCCTGCTACGTCCTCGCCGGCTTCTTCACCAGCTACAGCGTGATCGTGCTGAGCGTCTTCGGTGTGAGCTTCCAGCAGGCCGTCACGCCGCCGGAGCTGCTGGGCCGGGTCAACGCCATCTCGCAGACGCTGGTGTTCGGCGTCGTGCCGCTCGGCAGCCTGCTCGGCGGCACGCTGGCCGGCACGATCGGCATGCGGGCCACGCTGCACATCGCCGCGGCCGGGGTGCTGGCCTCGGCGGCGATCATGGTGTGGTCGCCGCTGCGGAAGCTGCGTGACCTGACGCCCGCAGACCGTCGATGACCACCCGGACCAGGTGCGCGCTCCCCGGCGCGTACCGCTCGACGGCGAGGCAGCCGACGATGAGCGCGCGCAGGTCGTCGCCGTCGATGTCGGGGCGGACCGCGCCGGCGGCCTGTGCGCGAGCGAGCAGTTCGGCGAAAGCGGCGCGGAACTCGTCGCCGGCACCGGCCTTGAAGGCGTGCCCGCCGGACTCGGCCAGGGCGTCGCAGATCGCCCGGTTGAGTGACGCCTGCTTGATGACGCGGACGAAGTAGTCGACGAAGACTTCGCCGGGGTCTTCGGCGGTGGCGAGCGCGCGGGCTTCCTCGGCGAACTGCTGGATCCGCTCGAGGACGACGGCCTGGAACAAGGCTTCCTTGCTGGGGAAGTGCCGGTAGACGGTGCCGGCCCCGACCCCGGCGAGCCGGGCGATGTCATCGAGCGGCACGGCGAGCCCGTCGAGCGCGAAGGCCTCTTCGGCGGCGGCCAGCACCTTGGCCCGGTTGCGCCGCGCGTCGGCGCGCATCTTCTCCATCACGTCTCCTCGTTGACAACCGGAGCGAAAACTCCGTATCGTCCTAAGCGGGCCCACCGTTCCGATTCAACGCCCAGTCTTCCAGGAGAATTCCGATGCCGCGCACCGTGTCCGAGATCGCCGCTTTGGTCCGCTCGGGGCTGTCCACCTTGGACGTCGCTCCGTTCGCCGCGCTCTTCGCCGCCGACGCGGTGTACGAGGTGCCGTTCCTGGGGCAGCGGATCGAAGGCCGCGACGCGGTGGTGGCGACGTTGACGGCCGGCGGTGTCCGGGCCCGCGCGGCCGGCCTGACGAAGGCACAGGTCACGACTACGTTCGCGGACTCGGGCTTGGGTTTCGTGGTGGAGCTGGTGGTCTCCGGCCCGGGAGTCGAGTTCCCGTCGTCGGTGGGGATCGTGACGGTCTCGAACGGCGAGATCACGGCGTACCGCGACTACCCGGACACTTCGGCGGCGGCCAAGCTCGAAAGGTCTTCGGCCGAGCGGGTTGTCAAGGCGGAATCGCCGCAACCCGTGGAGTAGTCCACATCGGCCTGTGTTGTCCACAGATTTGCCGAGGACCCGTTTTTGCAGGCCGAGCGGATCAAGGCGTGGTCGCCTGCTGGCTCGACGGCGGGATGAACAGGCGCTCGAAGGTGCTCACCGTGTGCTCCCAGACCCCCGGCACCAGCAACACCCCGAGCAGCGCGAACACCGGGAAGATCAGCCGCTTCTCGACCTTCTTGCCGGTCCGGAAGCGCAGCACCTTCGGCGGCCGGATCTCGTACCACGTCTCGCCGGCGATCGGGATCGGGAACAGGAACGGGCACCCGGCTTCCGTCAACGCGTCACCCAGGCAGTGGGTCAGGCACCCGGCCGCGACCGCGATGCCGAGCCAGCCCGTAATGGACGCCAGTTCACCCGCCCGATCGGGGGGAGCCGTGAAGAACCACCACGCCACCGCGGCTCCGCTCACCGGAAGGAGCCAGTCGCCCAGGGCGCCTTCGGCCAGCATCAGCCCGAAGACGACCACGCCCACCACGGCCCAGGGGCCGCCTTCGGTGGTGCCCCACGACGTCAGCAGGCCCAGGCCGGCCGCGAACAAGACGGTGTGGGACAGGTGGCGGTGCTTGCCGGATACCTTCTCGTCGCGCGGGCCCTTCGTCAGCGCGTAGAAACCCGCCGAGACGCGGCGCAGCAGCCACGACAACGCACCCGTCAGCCAGCCGAGGAGGCGGGACGCGCTCGCTCCGGGGTGGTCGAGGTCCGGCAGCAGGGCGAAGCCCGCCGTGGTCGCCGCGAAGACGACCGCCTGGTGCACCGAACCCGCCCCCACCGCGGGCGCCAGGGCCAAGCCCGCGCACCAGCCGGTCAGGGCATGCGTCCGCCCCATCATCGTGCCGCCCCCAGGATCCGCGGAACCAGTCCGCGGAACCGTAGCGGGCGGTCAGCTTTGGGGGTCCTCCGACACGCTCAGGTGTTCGGCCACGCCGGTGAGCTCGATCACGCGGCTCACCGCGGGGCTGGGAACGACCGCGAGTTCGACGTCCTGCTCGCCGGCCTGGCGTTGTGCACGGAGCACCACGTTCAGCGCGGAGGAATCGAAGAAGGTCACCCCGGTCAGATCGGCCACGACCCGCTGCGCGCGCTTGTCCGCGATCAGCCCTGCGAGGGCTTCTTGCAGCTGCGGACTGGTCAGCAGGTCGAGCTCGCCGGTGACCACCACCCTGGGTTCCGTCGCGTCGGTGTCCAGCGTGATGCCGAACCCGGGCGGGGTGGCGTTCTGGTCGGCTGCGGGCATGCAGTTTCTCCTCGTCAGGCGCTGCTCCTGCGCCGGGTACGCGCCTGTTGTCTCAAGCGGCAACCGTGTCACCGTGCCTTCCCAAGCTCGCGCCGGGCACGGTCAAGGCAACTCCGGGGCCAACCCTAACCCAGGAAGCGACCGCGCCCGCCACGGCCGCCGCCCTTTCGCGTGTACTGCTCACCGGCGATCAAATCCTGCCTGCTCAGCGCTCTGCTCAGTGCGCACTCATGGTCTTCCGCGCCGCCCTGCGCTGGCGCAGGAAGAGCTGCCGCCGTTCGATCTCCCCGAGGCCGCCCCAGATGCCGTACGGCTCCTGTACGGTCATCGCGTGCTTGCGGCATTGGGCCAGGACGGGGCAGGCCTGGCAGATGGCCTTCGCCCGCGCCTCCCGCCGCTCCCGCGCCGAACCCCGCTCGTTGTCCGTGTGGAAGAAAAGGCTGCTGTCCGCACCCCGGCACGAGCCGTGCAGCTGCCATTCCCACTCTTCAGCAACCACGTTGGGCAGCCGGCTCACGTCAGCCATGTCGTCCCCGCCTTTCCCAGGATCTCCCGTGTCGAGCGCTACATGCCCGCCGGTGGAGCGGATCAAACCCGGGTTTGGTTTGCTCACACCACGGGCATCTCGCTGACCGGGCGTGGCAGACACCGCCGATCCCCGGCAGCGCGAGTGCGGAGAAAGGAACAAACGTGGAGGACAACGCCCCGCTCGTCCCGGAAGGCGCGCAGGTGATCGAGGTGCGGACAGCCGCGATCCCGCACGTCGTGCCCACCCTGCGGACCATCGTGGCCGACATCGCGATGCGTCAGGACTTCGACCTCGACGCCGTCGAGGACCTCCGGATGGCGGTGGACGAGGCCTGCTCGCTGCTGCTCCCCGCCAGCTCGGACGGACGGCTCACGTGCGTCTTCTCCTGGAGCGGGCCGCGCATCGAGGTCTCCGTGTCGGTGCTGGCCGACAGCGCCGAGCACGAGGACGACGCCGGCCTGTCGTGGCAGCTGCTGACCGCCCTCGCGACGACGGCCGAGCGCACGATCACCCCGGAGAACGGCCGCTACCTGTCCCGGGTGGACCTCGTCCGGGAAAGCCAGGCGACGGACTCGTGAGCGATCCCGCCGGGAGCAGCGGGAGCGACCTGGACGTCGGCGCGCTGTTCACCCACCTCGCTGCCCTCCCGAAGGACTCGCCCGAGCGCGAACGCATCCGCGACACCCTCGTGCGCGCGCACCTGGAGCTGGCGCGGAACCTGGCCCGGAAGTTCCGCAACCGCGACGAGGCGATGGAGGACCTGGTCCAGATCGCCACGGTCGGGCTCATCCACGCCGTCGACCGGTTCGACCCCGCGCAAGGGACGGACTTCCTGGCGTTCGCCGTGCCCACCATCTCCGGCGAGCTGCGGCACCACTTCCGGGACAACAGCTGGTCGGTGCGGGTGCCGCGGCGGCTCAAGGAGCTGAACGCGAACATCTCCGCCGCGCGCGAAGAGCTCACCGTGCAGCTCTCGCGCGCCCCGAAGCCGAGTGAGATCGCCGCCCGGCTCGGGGTGCCCATCGAGGACGTCTACGAGGGCCTCCGCGCCGGCCAAGGCCGCTACGGCGCCTCGCTGGACCACCTGCTGGAGAACGCGGCGCACACGCGCTTCGGGGCGCCGGACGCCGAGCTCGGCCAAGCCGAGCTGCGCGAGGCGCTGCGCCCGATGCTGGAGAGCCTGCCGGAGCGGGAGCGCAAGATCGTCGCGCTGCGGTTCGGCTCGGGGATGAGCCAGTCGGACATCGCCCGCCGCGTCGGGGTGTCCCAGATGCAGGTGTCGCGGCTGCTGGCCGCGACGCTGAAGAAACTGCGGTCCGGCCTGGACGAATCCGAGCTGGCCGACGGCACCTGATTAGCCGCTCAGCCGCTTGGGTACTTGCCGGGCGGTACCGAACTCACTGGGAGGGGGACCGGATGACGAGGTCGAAGACGCCGCCGTGCACCGCCGCGGCCGTCGCCCCGCTGAGGGTGCTCCTCCCGGCCGACGTCACGGCGCCGGCGCTGGCCCGGCACGAGGTCCGGGCGGCGCTGCTCCGGCTCGGCCTGCAGGAGCGGCAGTGCGCCGACGTCCTGCTGGCGACCTCGGAGCTGGTCACCAACGCCTTCGAGCACGGCGAACGGCCCCAGCGGCTCGAGCTGGAGTGCGCCGACGGGCGGCTGACGCTGCGGGTGCACGACACCGGCCGGATGCTGCCCGAGCTGCGGGCGCCGTCCCCGGCCGAGGCCCGCAGCCGCGGGCTCGTCCTGGTCCAGGCGCTGTCGCTGGACTGGGGGTTCGAACGCTGCCCCGGCGGCAAGTACGTCTGGGCGATCTTCCAGCTGCCGGACGTCTGATCACCGCAGCTCGCGCGCGGCGCCGCTCTCGCTGATCCGCTGCCGGAACGGCTTGCGCTCCAGGGCCTCGGCGATGGCGTCCAGCAGGGCGCGCAACGAGTACGGCAGCTCGGCTTCCAGCGCCTCCATCGCTTCGGTCGTCGCCGTCCACTCCGCCTCGATCAGCGGCAGCAGTTCGCGCGTCCGGGCGGTGAGCGACACGATCCGCTGCCGGGCGTCGGCGCCCGGCTCGAGGCTGACGAACCCGGCCCGGTGCATCTGCGCGACGGTCTGGCTGGCCGCCGAGTGCGTCACGCGCATCTCTTCGGCGAGGTCGCGGATGGCCAGCGGGCCCCGCAGGAGCAGTGCTCGCACCACCGGCGAGTACCGCGGCCGGTAGCCGTCGAGACCGATGTCGGCCAGGAACCGCGCGACGTCGCCGTCGAGGATCTCGAGGATGTGCCGCATCCGGGTCCCGAGCCCCTCCGGACCCCGCCGCTCCGGATCACCCGTCATGGCCATGACGGCCGATCATAGGCGCCGGTCGTGTGCTTGGATCGCGACATGGAGAACCGGAAGATCGCCCGTCTGGGCCGCGAGGTGTCCGTCGTCGGGCTCGGCTGCTGGCAGCTCGGGGCGGACTGGGGCGAGGTCGACGAGAACGACGCGCTGGGCGTGCTGCACGCGGCGGCCGACAACGGTGTCACCTTCTTCGACACCGCCGACGTCTACGGCGACGGCCGCAGCGAGCGGCTGGTCGGCCGGTTCCTCGCCGAGCGCGGGGACGTCTTCGTGGCGACCAAGATGGGCCGCCGGGTCGAGCAGGTACCCGAGAACTACGTGGCCGCGAACTTCCGCGAGTGGAACGACCGGTCGCGCCGCAACCTCGGCGTGGACACGCTCGACCTGGTCCAGCTGCACTGCCCGCCGACACCGGTGTACTCCTCCGACGCGGTGTACGACGCGCTCGACGCCATGGTCGCCGAAGGCCGGATCAAGGCGTACGGCGTGAGCGTCGAGACGTGCGAAGAGGCGCTGACGGCGCTGGCGCGGCCGAACGTCGCCTCGGTGCAGATCATCCTCAACTGCCTGCGGCTCAAGCCGCTGGAGCGGGTGCTGCCCGCGGCGGCCGAGGCGGGCGCCGGGATCATCGCGCGGGTGCCGCTGGCCTCCGGCCTGCTGTCCGGGCGCTACACCGCGCAGACGACCTTCGCCGAGAACGACCACCGCAACTACAACCGCCACGGTGACGCGTTCGACGTCGGCGAGACGTTCTCCGGCGTGCCGTACGAGGTCGGGCTGGAGGCCGTCGAACGGCTGCGCGGGCTCGTGCCGTCCGGCCAGACGCTCGCCCAGTTCGCGCTGCGCTGGATCATCGACCAGCCGGGCGTCAGCACGGTGATCCCGGGCGCCCGCAACGCCGGGCAGGCGCAGGCGAACACCGCGGCGGCCGCACTACCGCCGCTGTCCGCCGAGGCGGCCGCCGGCGTCCGCGAAACCTACGACGAGCTCATCCGGCCGCTGGTGCACGACCGCTGGTAGGCCCGGCATGATGGGCCGATGATGACGCCCGAAGAGCTCCTGACCACCACCAGGACCGTCCGCAAGCGGCTCGACTTCGAGCGCCCGGTGCCGCTCGACCTGGTCAAGCACTGCGTTCAGGTCGCACTCCAGGCGCCGAGCGGCTCGAACACGCAGCGGTGGCAGTGGCTGGTCGTCACCGACGCGGGCCAGCGGGCCGCGCTCGGGGCGATCTACCGCCGGGCGTGCCACGAGTACCTCGAGTCCCCGGCCGCCGCCGGCAAGCTGTTCGCGGACGACCCGGCACGGGCCCAGGTGCAGCAGCGCGTCGGCGACAGCGTCGCGTACCTGGCCGACCGGATGGGTGACGTCCCGGTGCTGGTGGTCCCCTGCCTGGAGACGCCGTCCTCGGAACTGCCCGCCGGCAACCAGGCGGGGCTGTGGGCGTCGCTGCTGCCGGCGGCGTGGAGCTACATGCTGGCGGCCCGCTCGGTGACCCTGGGCACGGCGTGGACGACGCTGCACCTGAAGTACGAGCAGGAGGCGGCGGAGGTGCTGGAACTGCCGAAGAACGTGCACCAGGCCGCGTTGATCCCGACCGCGTTCTACACGGGCGAGACGTTCAAGCCGGCGGCGCGGCAGCCGCTCGAGGAGGTCCTGCACCTCGACCGCTGGTGACCACCAGCGAAAGCCCGTGCCATCCGGGGCTCTGCCCCGCGCGGGTTGGCTTACCGGACGGTGAGGGTGAGCCGCTGGATGCCCCAGGCGTCGGCCTGGGCGCCGGGCAGCCAGACGTCGACGATGTCGTCTTTGATCCAGCTGCCGATGTCGGCCGCGTAGCACTCGCCGTAGCCGGGCACGGAGAACCGCGTGCCCCACGGGACGAGCCGGGCGTCGACGGCGCAGAAGCCCGGCCCGGCCTGGTAGCCGAGCGCGGTCTGGGCGACGTCGTTGTACGCCGTGACGCGGTAGTTCAGCGTGGTGCCGGCGGGGAGGCGGTAGGCCGCGAGCCGGTTCGCGGCGTCGAGGCGGTAGGCGGTCGAGATCTGGCCGAGCGAGCCCGGGGAGTTGTCCTCCGCCGTCATCGCGTACAGCTGGTAGTTCGCGTTCTGGCAGGGGCTCGCGTCGGTCACCGTGAGCGTCGGCTGACCCCAGTCGCTGATCCACTGCAGGGCTTGACCGTTGCGGAAAGCCCGGTAGGCCTTCGCGCCGGCGACCCTGGCGAACGTGAAACCGACCTTGCCGTCGGTCCCCAGTCCCCCGCTGACCGAACCGGGCGCGGGCAGGCGGTTGCCGACGTCGGCCGCGCCGACGAGCGTGCCGGGGCCGTGCCCGCCGGTGACCGGGCGGTCGGGGATCGGGCCGGTGTAGAAGTGCTGGCACGCGGGCAGCGTCGCGGCCGAGGCGGTGGGGGCGACGAGGAGGCTGCCGACGAGGGCCGCCAGCGCGAGGACGGGGGCGAAGCGCATGAAACCTCCGTGGTGGGGACCGGGTGGAGGTGACGCACAGCGGGTTCGCCGCTGGTCAAGACCGTAAATGGCCTGGACCACACAGTCAATAGGTCTAGACCTTTAACCGCCGATCGGCCCAGTCAGAGGTAGCTCACCAGCCGGTCGGCCAGCGCGCCCGGGTGGCTGAGCGGCACGCAGTGCGGGCCGTCGAGCTCGTCCGGCTCGATCCCGAGGCGTTCGCGCGCCACCCGCCGCTGGAAGTCCGGGACGAAGAACCGGTCTTCGCTGGCCAGGAGCACGCGAGTCGGAACCTCCGGATGGGCCGGCAGCGGCCACGGCTCGTCCCACTCCTTGCTGACCTGCTCGCGCCCGTGCGCCTGGCACGCCTCGGCGAGCTCCGCCGGGACACCGTTGAAGAACTGCTCGGTCTCGGTCAGGCCCTTCGGCGACGCGAAGCCCGTGTTGCCCCACCACTGTCCCGGCTGCTCCCCCGGCGCCGGGATCATCCCGGCCAGGTACACCAGCAACCGCGCCCGGGCCTTCGCCGCGACAAGCGGCGCGGTGAACCCGCCGTACGAATGACCGACGACGGCAACGTCCGTGCGGTCGCCCAGCGCGGCCAGCACCGTCTCGGTGAACTCGGCCAGCCCGGCCGTGGAGTCGGTGATCGGCAGGTCGGGGGCGACCGCGTCGTGCCCGCGAGCCTCGAGCTCCGGGATGAGCAGGTGGAAGTCCCAGCCGCTGCCGCCGCCTCCGTGGATCAGCGCGAAAGTCGTCACACGCGCCAGCTCAGCAGCGGCGCAACATGTCGGTCAAGGCGGTTTTCTCGGCCTGCGTGATGGTGAGCCCGTAGTAGTGCTTCACGACGATCCAGTCGGTCGCGTAGGTGCACCAGAACGCCACCAGCGGCGGCTTCCACTGGTCGGGCGCCTTGTCGCTCTTCTGCTGGTTGACGTTGTCGGTGACGGCGAACAGCTGCGGCC
Source organism: Amycolatopsis sp. NPDC058278 (assembly GCF_042881395.1). Classification (NCBI taxonomy): domain Bacteria; kingdom Bacillati; phylum Actinomycetota; class Actinomycetes; order Pseudonocardiales; family Pseudonocardiaceae; genus Amycolatopsis; species Amycolatopsis sp. NPDC058278. Next base: position 63,762 of record NZ_JBHVXZ010000046.1, read on the forward strand.
GGATCAAGTCGTTGGCGAACTGCTCGCGCTTCTCGGTCGTCCACGACTTCGCGCCGCTCGCCCACGCCTGCCCGAGCGGGACCATGTGGTCGATGTCGAGGTCGGTGGCCTTCGTCCAGGTCTCTTCGTCGTAGACGCTGGTCCACGTCCCGGACGTCGGCTTGCAGTCCTTGTCGGTCTGGACGTCCTTGCCGTCGCGCTTGAGGACGACTTCGCGGGTGTCGCAGCCGGACCCCTGGCTGTCCCAGTGGGGGAACTTCTCGCGCGAATAGCCGTCCATGGACGTCCGCGCGGCGATGGTCAGCTCGTCGAGCTGCTTCTGCGCGTCGGCCGCGCTGACCGGCACCGGCGCACCCGACGTCGGCGGAGCCGCGCCCGCGCCTCTCGTCGCCCAGTACCCGAAGAGGGCGACGGCCAGGACCGCGACTACCAGCAGGGTTCGCTGCGTCACGCTCAGGCGAAAGCTCCGGGCCGCCACGATTTTCTCCTCTCACCTGCGCGGTCGCGCGGCGTAGTGTCACCTCTGCCGACGTGGGACAACCGCGCCGACACGATGACCTGGCGCGAATGTGACGTCGCCCACCCACGGCGGAGCTGTCACACGGAGCCGATCTTCTGCGACTACCGGAACAGGACCCATCCGGAGGGAGCAGCCGATGCCCGGCCGGCTCAAGAAGTTCGACGAGTTCTTCCAGCGCAAAGCCGCGGAAGGCGGCAACGTCGTCGCCATGGCCCGGATGGGCGCGGCGATGCGCGAGCGCGGAGAGCTGCCCGAGGCCGAGTCGTGGTACCGCAGGGCCGCCATGGGCGGTGACCGCGTCTCGATGACGGCGCTGGCCCACCTCCTCGCCGAACGCGGCGCGCAGGAGGAGGCCGACCGCTGGTACCACGAGGCCGCCCTGGCCGGCGAGCCGCACGGGATGCAGCACCTCGCCAAGTCCTGCGAGCGGCGCGGCAAGCGCGACGACGCCCGGCACTGGTACGGCGAGGCGGCGCGGACCGGCGACCTGCCTTCGATGGCCGCGCTGGGGCGTCTGCTGCGCGAAGACGGGAAGGGCGAAGAGGCGGAGTCGTGGCTGCGCCAGGCCGCCGAAGCGGGCTTCACCGGCGCGATGATCGACCTGGGCGTCGTGCTGCGCGACCGCGGCCAGGCCGCCGAGGCGGCCCGCTGGTGGCGGTCCGCCGTGCAGGCGGGCGACCTGGCGGCCACTTGCCAGCTCGGCAGGCAGGCCGAACGGCTCGGCCGGCCGGGCGACGCCGAATCGTGGTATCGCCGGGGCGCGAGCGGCGGCCACGTCGAGGCGATCACCCGCCTCGGGCTGCTGCTGCACCGCCGCGGCGACGTCGAAGAGGCCGAGACCTGGTACCTCGACGCCGCCGAGCGCGGCGACCCGGCGGCGATGACCAACCTCGGCGTGCTGGCCCGCAACCGCGGCGACGAGGGCGAAGCCGCCGCCTGGTACCGCAAGGCCGCCGAGCACGGCAGCATCCCGGCGCTCACCAACCTCGGCCACCTCGCCGAGCACCGCGAGGACCTGGCGGTCGCCGAGCAGTGGTTCCGCCGCGCCGCCGAGGTCGGGGACGTCCAGGGCATGCTCAGCCTGGCGCGCATGCTGCGGGCACGGGGTGCCGCCCACGAGGCCGAACTGTGGCTTGCTCGGGCCGAAACGGTGCAGGATGAGCGGGAGCATCAGCACTGACTATTGTGTGATCCAATTCACAGTTCTAGCCTGAGGGCGCACCCCCGGAGGTTGCGCAATGAGGCCACGTGTCCTGGTCGCGAGTATCGGCAACGTCTTCCTGCACGACGACGGCTTCGGTGTCGAAGTGATCAGGGAGCTGGACCGGGCGGGCCTGCCCCCGTGGGTGCAGATCGCCGACTACGACATCGCCACGGTCCACCTGGCGTACGACCTGACCGGCGGCTACGACACGACGATCCTGCTCGACGCGACCCCGCACGGCGGCCCACCGGGCACGCTGTCCCTCACCTCGGCGACCGACGCGCACGACCTGCCCGGCGACGCGGTCGTCCGCCTCCTCCGCCTCCTGGGCGGCGACGCGGGCCGAGTCCTGGTGCTGGGCTGCGAACCGGCGTGCGTCGACGGCGGGATCGGGCTGTCCCCCCGCGGTCGGGGCCGCGGTTCCGGCCGCGGTGCGCGTGGTCACCGAACTGGCGTGGGGCGCGAGCCCGGAACTGCCGGTCAGGGAGAAGACCGAAGTGTGACCCACTCCGGCAGGTCCGGCGGCTGCCTCAGCGCGTCCAGCACCACGTTCACTCCCGCGCGCAACGGCGTCCCCCGGCGGACGACCGCCGCGATCGTGCGGGTCACCGGGGTCGCCAGCTCGCGCGTGGAGACGCGGTACCGGCGGTCGACCGCCAGCCCGGGCAGCAGCGCGATCGACAAGCCGGCTTCGACGTGCTGCAGCGTCATCAGGTAGTTGCTGAAGCGGCACACCACCCGTGGCTCGAAGCCCGATTCGCGGCACAGGCGCAGCGTCAGGTTCGCCATGTACGACTGCGGCATGTCCAGCGCCCACGGCGCGTCCGCGTACGCCGAGAGGACCGCCGGACCGCGGGGTCCCTCCGGCGGCGTCACCAGCACGATCGGGTCCGTGGCCAGCGGGACGATGTCGAGGTCGGGGCCGAGCGGGAGCTCGACGAAGTCGGTCGTGGTGATGATGACGTCGGCGTCGCCGCCGCGCAGGGCCGGGATGCTCTCGTGCGGCTCCAGCTCCAGCAGCTGGACCTCGAGGTGCGGGTGGGCCAGCCGGGTCACCGCCGGGACGGCCAGGGTGTGGATCGCGCTCTGGAACGCCCCGAGCCGGACCAGGCCGGCCGGCTCCTCGCCGAGGCTGCGCAGCTCCGCCTCGACCGTGTCCATGTGGTCGAGGATCACCCGCGCCCGCCGGGCCAGCATCAACCCGGCCGGCGTGAGCCGGACCCGGCGGCCGGTGCGTTCCAGCAGCTGGGTGCGGGTTTCGGCTTCGAGCACGGCCAGCTGCTGCGACACGCTCGACGCGCTCAGGTTGGCGTCCTGCGCCACCGCGCGGACCGTGCCCAGGGTGTCGAGGCGGCTCAGCAGCCGCAGGCGCCACGGGTTCAGCATTCCGCCATTGTTGTTCGGCAAAACCGAACAAGAAAGCCGGAATTGTGAGATGGACGTGTCGCTCGACGCGGACTTACCGTCACCCCATGGCTGAATCCTTCTGGGCCGACGTCGACCGGCACCTCGTGCGTTACGGCGGCGCCTTCACCCGCGAGATCATCGACCACGCCGAAGGCAGTTTCCTCTTCACCGAGGACGGCCGCCGGATCCTCGACTTCACGTCCGGCCAGATGAGCGCGATCCTCGGGCACGCGCACCCGGAGATCGTCGAGACCGTCCGGCGGCAGGTGGGGAAGCTCGACCACCTGTTCAGCGGCATGCTGAGCCGCCCGGTCGTCGACCTGGCCCGGCGGCTCGCCGAGACGCTGCCGGCGCCGCTGGAAAAGGCGCTGCTGCTGACCACGGGCGCCGAGTCGAACGAGGCGGCCGTCCGGATGGCCAAGCTCGTCACCGGCAAGCACGAGATCGTCTCGTTCGCCCGCTCCTGGCACGGGATGACGCAGGCGGCGGCGAGCGCGACGTACAGCGCGGGCCGTCGCGGTTACGGGCCGGCCGCGCCGGGCAACTTCGCCATCCCGGCGCCGAACGCGTACCGCCCGGACTTCACCGACGCGTCCGGTTCGCTCGATTGGCGTCGCCAGCTGGACTTCGGGTTCGAGCTGATCGACGCGCAGTCGGTCGGCAGCCTGGCCGCGTGCCTGGTCGAGCCGATCCTGAGTTCGGGCGGCATCATCGAGCCGCCGCCGGGCTACTTCGCCGCGCTGGCCGAGAAGTGCCGTGAGCGCGGGATGCTGCTGATCCTCGACGAAGCCCAGACGGGGTTGTGCCGCACGGGGAACTGGTACGCGTTCGAGCGCGACGGCATCGTCCCCGACATCCTGACGCTGTCGAAGACGCTCGGCGCCGGCCTGCCGCTGGCCGCGGTGCTGACGAGCGCCGCCATCGAGCAGGAGGCGCACGACCGCGGGTTCCTGTTCTTCACAACGCACGTGTCGGACCCGCTCCCGGCGGCGGTCGGCAACACGGTGCTGGACGTCCTGACCCGCGACCGCCTCGACGAGCGGGCGCGTTCGCTGGGCTCGTCGCTGCGCCGGGGTCTGGAGGAGATCGCCGCCGGCCACGAGGTGGTCGGCGACATCCGTGGCCGCGGCCTGCTGGCCGGGCTGGAACTGGTGGTGGACCGCGAGACCAAGCGGAGTTCGGACGAGCTGGGCGCGCGGGTCACGCAGCGGTGTCTCGAACTGGGGCTGCACATGAACATCGTGCAGCTGCCGGGAATGGGCGGGGTGTTCCGGATCGCGCCGCCGCTGACGGCGTCCGAAGAGGAGATTTCGCTGGGTCTGTCTATTTTGGACCAGGCGATCGGCGACGCGGTGAAGCTGCTTTGAGCGACCCGGCGGTCGTGCTCGTCACGGGCATCCAGGCGGCCGGGAAGTCGACGATCGCGCAGCTGCTCGCCGAGCGGCTGCCGCGGTCGGTGCACATCCGCGGGGACGTCTTCCGCCGCATGGTGGTCGGCGGCCGTGCGGAGATGACGCCTTCGCCATCGCCGGAAGCGCTGCGCCAGCTGCGGCTGCGACACCGGCTGACGGCGGTCGCGTGCGACGAGTACGCCGGAGAAGGCTTCACGGTGGTGGCTCAAGACGTGATCCTCGGCGAGCACCTCGCGCAGATCGTCGACCTCATCACCCACCGGCCGCTGCTCGTGGTGGTCCTGGCACCGCGGCCGGAGGCGGTGGCCGAGCGGGAGCGAGCCCGCTCGAAAAACGCGTACGACGAGTGGACGATCACGCTGCTGGACAAAAGGCTGCGTGAGGAAACGCCGAGGTGGGGGCTGTGGCTCGACACCTCGGAGCAGACACCCGGCGAAACGGTGGCCGAGATCCTCGACCGGGCCTGGACCGAAGCCCGCGTTCCGTGAAAACCACGAAGGCCTCCTTGCCGGCCCGGGGAGCCGGCAAGGAGGCCGTTTCACGACAGCGTCAGAAGCCCGCTGTCACCTTCGTGAAGTCCCAGTCGTTCTGGGCGATGCCGCTGCAGGTCGACTGCACGCCGCCGCCTGGGCAGCCGCGGTCGCGGTTGACCGACCAGAACGCCAGGCGGGCGATCTTGTTCGACTTGGCCCAGTTGGTGATCTGGGTCCACGTCGACAGATCGGTCAGCTCCTGCTGGTCGGACAGGCCGTTCATGCCCGAGATGCCGAGGTGGGCGTACGCCGTGGCGTCGGACCAGCCGAACGTCGACTTCAGCTTGTCCCGCAAGCCGTTCGCCGCGCTGACCGTGCTGTTGTACATGTTCGCGCCGCCGCCGAAGTCGAACGGCATGATCGTGAACACGTCCACGTTCGCGCCCAGGGCCTTCGACTGGTCGATGAGCCGGTTCCCGTAGTAGTTCGGGCCGGTCGTCGACGTGCCGAACGTCAGGATCGTCTGGATCCCCGGGTTGTTCTGCTTGACGATCTTCAGCGCGCCCAGGATGCGGTCCTGCACGGCCTCGTTCTCGAACTCGTCGGAGTTCTCGATGTCGATGTCGATCGCCTTCAGCCCGTAGGCGTTGATCACCTGCTGGTACGCCCCGGCCAGCGCGGCCGGCGTCGAGCAGTTCGGGCCGAGCTTGTTGCCGCTCCAGCCGCCGAACGACGGGACGACCTGGCCGCCCGCTGCCTTGATCTGCGAAATGGCGGTGGCGTCGGCGCTACCGGAGAGCGGACGGCTGCTGTCCCACGCCGGGTTGCAGCCACCACTGGCGTTGATGAACGCCATGGTGAACCACTTGATCCCGGTCGCGTTCATCACCGTCTGCGGGTTCGGCGGGCTGCCCCAGCCCAGGTACAGGTACGGCGCGCCGCGGCCACCCGGCGGAGGCGGTGTCGTGGTGGTCGGCGGGGTCGTCGTCGTAGGAGGCGTCGTGGTCGTGGGGGGTGTGCCCCCGGCCGCACACGACCCACCGTTGAGCTTGCAGTTCGACGGCGCGACGTACGAACCGGAGTACGCCACGTTGAAGCCGAAGCTGGCACTACCGCCGTTGGCGACGTTGCCGTTCCACGTGTTCTTCACCGTGACGTGCTGGCCGGACGCCGTGTAGCTGCCGTCCCACAGCGACGAGATCTTCGCGCCCGAAGGCAGGTCGAACTCGACGGTCCAGGTGGCGAGCGTCGAGCCCGAGCCGTTGGCGATCGTGTACTTGCCCTCGTACCCGGTGCCCCAGTCGGAGCCCTTCGAGAAGGTCGCGGACACGCCGCCCGCCGCGTTCGCCGGGGCGATCACGAACATCGCGCCGATCGTGGCGGCCGCGGCCGCCAGCCCGAGTGCGGGCAACCACCGGCGCCTCATGACAGGCCGTTCTTCATCGCGGTGATGAGCTCGCCGCCCGTGGTGTCACCGGTCAGCTCCCAGAAGAAGGCGCCGCCGAGACCCTGCTGCTTGGCGTAGGACATCTTCCCGTTGATGGTCGCGGGGGTGTCGTAGCTCCACCAGTTGCTGCCGCACTTCGCGTACGCGGTGCCCGCGAAGGTGCCGGTCGACGGGCAGGTGTTCTTGAGGACCTTGTAGTCCTCGATGCCCTGCTCGTACGTGCCCGGCGCGGGACCGGTCGCGGTGCCGCCCGGGGCGTCCTGCGTGACGCCGGTCCAGCCGCGGCCGTAGAACCCGATGCCCAGCAGCAGCTTGCCCGCCGGGACGCCCTTGCTCTTCAGCTTCTGGATCGCCGCGTCGGAGTAGAAGCCCGGCGTGGGGATGCCGCTGAAGTTGGTCAACGGCGAGTGCGGGGCCGTCGGACCCTGCGCCGCCCAGGCGCCGAAGTAGTCGTAGGTCATCACGTTGTACCAGTCGACGTACTGCGCGGCGCCGCCGTAGTCGGCGACGTCGAGCTTCCCGCCGTTGCTGCCGTCGGCGGTGATCGCCGAGGTGATGAGGAACGACGAGCCGAACTTTGCCCGCAGCGCGCCCATCAGGTTCTTGTAGGCCGCGGCCCCGCTGGTGTCACAGGAAAGGCCGCAGGAGTTGGGGTACTCCCAGTCGATGTCGATGCCGTCCCAGATGTCCGCCCAGCGCGGGTCCTTGAGCAGGTTGTAGCAGGACTGCGCGAACGCGGCCGCGTTCTGCGACGCCTGGCCGAAGCCGCCCGAGTAGGTCCAGCCGCCGAACGACCAGATCACCTTGAGGCCCGGGTGCAGCTTCTTGAGCTTGCGCAGCTGGTTGAAGTTGCCGGCCACCGGCTGGTCCCAGGTGTCGGCGACGCCGTCGACGCTGCCCGCGGCGTCGTAGGTCTTCTGGTAGTCGGCGTACGGGTCGTCGTTCGCCGTGCACTGGCCGTTCTTGACGTTGCCGAACGCGTAGTTGATGTGCGTCAGCTTGCTCGCCGAGCCCGACGTCTCGATGTTCTTGACGTGGTAGTTGCGCCCGTAGACGCCCCACTGCACGAAGTAGCCGACGTTCTTCAGGCCGCCCGGCGGGGGCGGCGTGGTCGTCGTCGGCGGAGTGGTCGGCGTCGTCGGGGTGGTGGTCGGCTGCGTCGGCGTCGTCGGCGTGGTGGTCGGGGTGCCGCCGCCGGCGTCGCAGGAGCCGCCGTTCAGCTTGCAGTTCGCCGGGGCCGAGTAGGTGCCGGAGTAGCTGACGTTGAAGCCGAAGCTGGCACTGCCGCCGTTGCCGACGTTGCCGTTCCAGGTGTTCTTGACGGTGACGTGCTGACCGGACGCGGTGTAGCTGCCGTCCCACAGCGACCCGATCTTCGCGCCGGACGGCAGGTCGAACTCGACCGTCCAGCTCGGCAGCGTCGAGCCGGAGCCGTTGTTGATCGTGTACTTGCCCTCGTACCCGGTGCCCCAGTCGGAGCCCTTGCTGAAGGTGGCGCCGACGCCACCGGCGGCGCTCGCCGGCACGGTGACGAGGCCGACCGCGATCGCGCCGACCGCGGTGAAGAGACCGAGGAGGTGCCATCTCTTTCTGGACATCGCTCTCCTTTGAGCCAGGTGCAGGACGGCGGACACCGACACCGCCGGCGGGGACCAAGGCGGTGTTTTGCGCCGTTTGCGCAAACGTTACGTGGTCCAGACCAATTAGGGAAGCGTCACCACGGAGCGTTGCCAGTGGTCAAGACCAATGCTGCACGCGGGGACCGTACTGGTCCAGACCGGTTACCCAGCGCACACGAACGGCTGCGGGGCCGGGTCAGCCGCCGCCCGGGCCGAGCACCGCGAGCCCCAGCGGCGTGATGAGGTGGGTGGCCAGGTTTTCGTGCCGGTCGGTGGTGATGAGTCCCGCCTCGCGCAGGACGTTCGTGTGGTGGCTGACGGTCGCCGGAGCGACGCCGGCCTGTCTCGCCAGCCGGGTGGTGGTGCAGCCGGTGACGGCCGACCGCAGGATCGTGGCCCGGGTGGCGCCGAGCAGCGCGCTCACGTGGTCGCCGCCGCGCCGGCCGGCCAGCAGCCGGGCCCCGGCGTGGAGCGGGACCACCAGGACCGGGGGCAACCGGGGATCCGCCAGCGCCACCGGGTGGTGCACACCGAAGTAGCTGGGGATCAGCACCAGGCCACGGCCCGCCAGGAACAGGTCGCGGTCGATCGGGTAGTCGACGGTGAGCACCGGTGGCCCCCAGCGGGTGGCGGGGCCGAGCCACCCCAGCAGTCCTTCGGGCCCGGCGTGCAGGTAGCGCTGGACTCCGGCGGCACACCCGATGCGCAGGGCCTGCTCGATCACGTCCAGGTGCGGCTCGACCAGGCACCGGAAGTACACGCGCAGCGCCCGCTCGAGGTGCCGCAACGCGGCCGCCTTCCCGTCAGCCAGCTCCTCGAGCCAAGTCTTCGCCGCCCCGCCGGCCGGCCGCAGCCGCCGGATCTCGGCCCGCAAGCGACGCCGCGGCGTCGCCAGGACCAGTTCGGCACCGGTCCCGATGTCGGGCACCGCGGCGGACGGCGTCAGGAAGTCCGGGAAGTACGAGGCGTGCGGCGCCACCGTCACCAGGGAATGCACGGCCGCCCGCAGGCAGCCGTCCTCGCCGACCCGTTCGCGCACGCGCCGCCGCCACGAACCGAAGGACAACCCGCCGGCGGCGTACTGCAGAGCCTGAACGCTGCCGACGACCTCCCACATCAGGTCGGCTTCCAGTTTCAGCCGCGTCCGCGCGAGATCGGCGTCGGTGAAGTGGATGCGCAAGTGCGGCACGTCGTCCCCCCGGACTCTGGAAGCACACTTCCCGCGGACAAGTGCCGCGAGGGGGGCGTCCAAGTACGTGCGTCAGCCGGTGGGAGCAATCGCCGGCGGTCAGGTCGCCTTCCCACCGCCCGGCGATCGGCTCGCCTTCCACCGGGCCCACAGCACGTCGCCGAAGTTCTGCCACTTCTCGAACCGCTCGTCCGGGCCCGCCGGGGCCACGGGGTCGAGCGTGCCGACCCTGGCCGCCGGTCCGGCGGCCCGCGGTGGGACGGCGGCCTGGCGCTGGAGTTCGTCCCGGAACTCCGCCCAGATCTTCTTGGCCTCCGCCTTCATGTCGTTCTCCACGTTGTCGAGGAGCCTGAACACCAAGTAGAGACAGTTGCTGGACGAGAAGTCCTGCGCGAAGGCCTGCTGCAGGTCGAGCCAGCCGACATTGCCGCCGAACATGGTGTCCATGGCCCGGTTCAGGCCGCTCCCCAGCCACGTGGCGGAGACCGACGCGTGAACCAGGCCCTGCACATGGCCATAACCACCCGCATGATCCACGACCCCAGGACACGCGAATACGTCGAACACCGACGCGCGGACGGGCGCACCACCAAAGAGATCCGCCGCTGCCTCAAGCGCTACCTCGCCCGGCAGATCTACCGCCACCTCAACGCCGCCACTGATACACCGATCCGGGGTTGACGAGACATAGGAGAGTCCACCGACCCCACTCATCCGTCGGAGAAAAGCCGCCCATCACCCGGCTTACCAACCTCCCCGGACAGAACAACTAGTACTCCAGCCGCACTTCGTGACACTCAGGGTGTAGCGTATCGATCTTGTGCTGAGTGATGATGACCTGGCTGCCTGGGTGTCCGGGTTGGATGAC
>NZ_JBHVXZ010000047.1:0-72226 GCF_042881395.1 Amycolatopsis sp. NPDC058278
CCGGGCGGGGCCGTCCCCGCGACCCCTCGGGGCCGCCCCCCCCCCCCCCACCCCGGTCCTCCAGGCTTTTGCCCCGTCAGATGAACGACCGGCCGTCCGGACCCGCCGATGGTGCCGCTCGGACCAGGCCCGCCGGTCCTGGTTGTGTGGTGCGGGTGGCTCGGACCGGCGACGGAACCCTAGGCACTGCCGTCGCCCACGGTACTCCCGGCTCCGGGCGCCGGCGGCCCGGCTGTTAAAGTTGTCGCTCGCTGCCCGTGCGGCATTCCGTCATGGAGGAAACCCGCTCTTCGAGCGGGGCCACTTCAGCGCGGCGGCGAATCTCACCGAGTGAAACAGGAGTTGCCCTATGGCCAACATCAAGTCGCAGATCAAGCGCATCACGACGAACGAGAAGGCGCGTCAGCGCAACCAGGCGATCCGGTCCTCGGTGAAGACCGCGATCCGCAAGGTCCGCGAAGCCGCCGAGGCCGGCGACAAGGCCAAGGCCGTCGAGCTGCAGCGCGACGCCGCCCAGAAGCTGGACAAGGCCGTCTCGAAGGGCGTCATCCACGCCAACCAGGCCGCCAACAAGAAGTCGGCGCTGGCCAAGCGCGTCAACGCGCTCTGAGCTGGTTGATTTCTGGGAAGGCCCCGGCTTCGGCCGGGGCTTTCTTCATGTCCGGGCCTTCGGTGTCCGGGCTCTTCTCGTCCGGGCTCTTGGTGTCCGGGCTCTTGGTGTCCGGGCCGCCTGTGTCCGGGCCCGCGGCGGTCAGCGGTCGCCCTTGGCCGCCGCCACCTGGAGGACCGCGCGCTCCAGCGCGTAGCCCGGGTCCGCCGCCACGCCCTTGACCTCGGCGTTCAGCCTGGCCACCACGCGCATTGCCGTGGCCAGGCCGTCCTGGTTCCAGCCTCGCGACTGGCCCTGGGCCTTGCGGATCTTCCACGGCGGCATGCCCAGCTCGCCCGCCATCTGGTTCGGGTTGCCCCGGCCCGCGCCGGAGACCCGGGCGATCGTCCGGACCGCGTCGGCCAGCGCGTCGGCGACCAGCACGTGCGGAACGCCCAGCTGCATCGCCCAGCGCAGCGACTCCAGCGCCGCCGCGCGATCGCCGCTGACCGCCTTCTCCGCGACGGCGAAGCCGGTGACGTCGGCGCGGCCACGGTGGTAGCGGCGGACCGCGTCGGCGTCGACGGAGCCACCCGTGTCCGCGACCAGCTGCGTCGCCGCCGAAGAGAGTTCCCGCAGGTCGGAGCCCACGGCGTCGAGCAGGGCGGCCACCCCCGCCGGGTCGATCTTGCCGCCCACCCGGCGCACCTCGTGGCGCACGAACTGCTCCCGCTCGGCCGGCTTGGTCAGCTTCGGGCACTCGGTGACCTCGGCGCCGGCCTTCTTCAGCGCCGCCGGGAGCGACTTGCCCGCCTTGCTGCGGCCGCCACCGGTGTGCACGACGACGAGCACGACCCCGTCGGCCGGGTCCTTCAGGTAGGCCGCGACGGCGTCGGCCAGCTCCTGCGAGATGTCCTGCGCCGACTCCAGGACGATCACCCGGCCCTCGCTGAACAGCGACGGGCTGACCAGTTCGGCCAGCTCGGGCGCTGTGAGATCGGACACCCGGACCCGGGTCAGCTCGGCGGTCGCGTCCATCGCGCGGGCGGCGGCGAGCGTCTCGCGGACGGCCCGCTCGATCAGCAGTTCTTCCTCACCCAGCACCAGGTGCAGCGGGGCCGGGGCGGTGGCTTGCGCGGTCACCCGTGAATCCTCTCACTCGCGCTCCGGTGCGCCCGCTCCGGTGATGTCGAGCGGTCACCGTGGCACGGCCCGAGCGCGATGTCGTACGGTATAGCCGAGGCAGCCCGCCCCGGACGATCCGGCGTGCGCGCACCGACAACTGAATACCGCTCATCCAGAGGGGCAGAGGGAACGGCCCGACGAAGCCCCGGCAACCGGCGTACAGCCTGTCATCCCGCGATCGCGGGGTAGCTGACGACCACGGTGCCAATTCCGGCCCGCTTCGGCGGGGCAGATGAGGAAAGGAACCTCGCGATGACCGCAACCCTCGGCACGACCTCCACCACGAAGACCCCGGATCTCGGTCCGGCCGTCGAACTGGTGTCGAAGGAAGAGGGCCACCGGCAGCCGCTCGCTCCGGAGTTCGTCTCCGCCGAAGACTTCTCGCCGCTCGAGGTCGCCTACGACTTCGGCCGCGTCCGCCGCGAAGACATCGAGGCCGGCCCCAAGAACATCTGGCGCTACAAGAAACTCCTTCCCGTTCCGTCCAACGTCGAAGAGATCCCGAACACCGAGCCGGGCGCGACGCGGCTGATCCGCGCCGACCGCCTCGCCAAGGAACTCGGCCTCAAGCGCGTGTGGGTCAAGGACGACACCGGCAACCCGACGCACTCGTTCAAGGACCGCGTCGTCGCCGTCGCGCTGGCCGCGGCCCGCGAGTTCGGGTTCGAGGTGCTCGCGTGTCCGTCGACCGGCAACCTGGCCAACGCGACGGCCGCCGCCGCGGCCCGCGCCGGCTGGCGGTCGGTCGTGCTGATCCCCAAGAGCCTCGAGCGCGCCAAGATCCTCACCACCGCGGTGTACGACGGCGACCTCCTCGCCATCGACGGCAACTACGACGACGTCAACCGCCTCGCCACCGAGCTCGCCGGCGAGCACCCGAAGTGGGCGTTCGTCAACGTGAACGTCCGGCCGTACTACTCGGAGGGCTCGAAGACGCTGGCCTTCGAGGTCGCCGAGCAGCTCGGCTGGCGCATCCCGCCGCAGATCGTCGTGCCGATCGCCTCCGGTTCGCAGCTGACCAAGGTGGACAAGGGTTTCCGTGAGCTGGGACAGCTCGGTCTCGTGGACGCCAGCCCGTACAAGGTGTTCGGCGCGCAGGCCACCGGCTGCTCGCCGGTGTCGGCCGCGTTCCGCGAGGGCCACGACGTCGTCCAGCCGGTGAAGCCGGACACGATCGCCCGCTCGCTGGCGATCGGCAACCCGGCCGACGGCCCGTACGTGCTCGACATCGTCAACCGCACCGGCGGCGCGATCGAGGACGTCTCCGACGAAGAGGTCGTCGAGGGCATCCGCCTGCTGGCCCGCACCGAAGGCATCTTCACCGAGACGGCCGGCGGGGTCACCGTCGCCACGGCGAAGAAGCTGGTCGAGACGGGCAAGCTGGACCCGGACGCCGAGACGGTGCTGCTCATCACCGGCGACGGCCTCAAGACCCTCGACGCGATCGAGAACCACGTGGGCCCCAAGGCGACCCTGCCGCCCTCGGCCGCGGCCGTGAACAAGGCCCTCGGCTACTGAGCTCCGGCCGGGGCGGGCCCACTCGGCCCGCCCCGGCGCTCAGCGGCGAGGCGGCCCGCGGGGCTCGCCGCGGCGGGATATTGCCGTGCCGGTGACCACTGCCGTGTCGCCGTCCACGTCGGTGCGGGTCACTCGTGCGCCGAGGGCCGCCAGGGTGTCCATTGTGGACTTACTGGGGTGCCCGTACGTGTTTCCCGCGCCGACGCTGACCAACGCCACCCGTGGGGCCACCGCCGCGAGGAACGACGGCAACGAGTAGCGGCTGCCGTGGTGCGGCACCTTCAGCACCTCCGCCTTCAGATCTCCGATGTCGGCCAGCAGGTCTGCCTGCGCGGCCAGTTCGACGTCGCCGGTCAGCAGGACCCGGCCCGCCGTCGTCTCCGCTCGGAGCACCACCGAGCTGTTGTTGATCGTCGTGCCGTCCTGCGGCCCGTCCGAGCGGGCCGGCACGTAGCGCGGGCCCAGGACGTCGAGCGCCAGGCCCGGCCAGTCCAGCCGCTCGCCCGGGTTCAGCTCCACCAGCGGCACCGCCCGCCGGGTGGCCTCGGCGGCCACCTGGCGCCACGCCCACCCCGGCGCCCGCCCCGGGCCGACGGCGATCGCGCCGACCGCCCGGCCGTCGAAGACCGAGGCGAGGCCGCCGATGTGGTCGGCGTGCAGGTGGCTCAGCACCAGCAGCGGGATCCGGTCGACCGCCAGCCGGTGCAGGCACTCGTCGACCGGCCCCGGCTCGGGTCCGGCGTCCACGACGACCGCCCGTCCCGGCTCGGCGGTGGCCAACACGACGGCGTCGCCCTGGCCGACGTCGCATTCGACCATTGCCCAGTTCCGCGGCGGCCACGCCGGCGCCAGCACCCGGACCGGCACGAACACCAGCAGCGCGCCGGCGACGAGCACCGCCATCAGTACCCGCACCCGCCGGTGCCGGACCGCGAGCACCAGCACCACGAGGACGGCAGCGGCCAGGAGACCACCCACCCAGCCACCGGGCCAGGCGATGACCGCGCCCGGGGCCCGCGCGCCGTGCCGGGCGACGGTGATCAGCCACCGGGCCTCCGGGTCGGCCAGGTGCACCAGGACCTTCCCGGCGCCCGGCCACCACGGGCCGGTGACCGTCGCCAGCACGCCGAGCACCGTCGCCGGGGCCACCACGGGCGCGGCGAGGACGTTGGTCAGCACCGAAACCAGGCTCACCGAACCCGCCATGCCCGCGAGCACCGGCGCCGTCACCAGGAAAGCCGCCAGCGGGATCGCCAGCCCTTCCGCGAAACCCGGCGGGATCCCGCGGCGGACGAGGGTGTCGGCCCAGCGGGGCGCGAGCAGGACCAGCCCACCGGTGGCGCCCACCGACAGCGCGAAGCCGAAGTCCGTGGCCATCGCCGGATCCGCGACCACCAGTAAGCACACCGCGAAGGCCAGCGCGGGCAGCGCCGAACCGCGGCGGCCCAGCGCCAGGGCCAGGAGCGCCACGGCCGCCATGACACCCGCGCGCAGCACGCTCGGCTCCGGGCCGACGAGGACGAGGAACCCGGCCAAGCACGTCCCGGCCGCCGCGGCCGACAGCCGGGGCCCGAGCCGGAACAGGCGCAACAGGAGCAGTACCGCCCCGCAGATCACCGCGAGGTTGCCGCCGCTGACCGCGGTGAGGTGCGTGAGACCCGCGGAGACGAACTCCTGCTCGACGCGCGGGGACAACGCGCTCGTGTCGCCCAGTACCAGTCCCGGGAGCAGGCCCGCGGGTTCCTCCGGCAGGGCCTGGCACAGGTCGTGGAGACCGGAACGCAGCCCGGCCGCAGCGCGCTGCCACCAAGGCGCCGGGCCGGTCTGCCCCGGCGGGCCGCGCACCGACAGCACCGCGACGGTCAGGTCCGAGCCGCGTGGCGGCATCAGCAGACCCGTCGCAGTCACCTCTTGGCCCGGCAGCAGCGACGCCCACTGCGCGACCGGGGCCAGCAGCAGGACGCGGCCGGAGGAGGCGACCGGTCGTCCGTCGACCGACGCTGTACGCACGTCGGCGGCGAGGACGACGGACCGGGCACCGGCCTGCCGGTCGGCATACCCCGCGCTGCGCACGGGTTTCGGCCGTTCGGCGACGACGACCCGCAACGCCGCCGGCAGCCCTTCCGCGGCGGCGGCGCGAAGTGGGTCGCTTTGGGCTTCGCGGATCCGCCAGGAGATCGGGCCGGCGGCGAGGAGGCCCAGGATCAGCAGGGCTGCCGCCGCGTCGCGCACCCGGGGCCTGCCGCGGGCCCGCCACAGCACCAGCCCGGCGAGCACCGCCGCCCCAAGGCCGGCGGCGACGGCCGTCCACCAGCCGAGCAGCAGGCCGGCCAATGCCGCCAGCCAGCAGGCCACTGCCGCCGGGACGAGCCGCATGTCCTGGCGGGTGTCGGTGACTGTGTTCATGCCGGGGCCACCTGCTTCCGCGAGCCGGCGAACTCGCCCGGGTCGCCGGCGGGTGCCACTGCAGGCCTGGGATTGGTTACGAGGGAAGTTCTCATTCGAGCTTTACCTGCTTCCGCCTGCGAACGAAACCGCCTTCGTCTGTGCCGTCGGCACACGGCCGTCGGGAAGCCTCGCCCGACCGCCCCTCTTCCCGAGACGAGTGGACCGGCCTGCGGTTCTCGCGGGAGAAGCCGCATATCCCGTCGGGGGTCGACTACGGGGAAGGCACTCATCCGACCGCCACCCCTCCAGCGACGAACGGGCCGACTTGCGCCCACGCCACCAAACCAACCGCAGCGAGCCAGGCAGCCGCCATCGGAAACCCGCCCGATCGCTACCCATGCAGCGACAAGCGGGCTGGCCTGCGGTTCCCCGGGAGAAGCCGCAGATCTTGTCGGGGATCGGACGAGGAAGGCGCTCATCCGGCTGCCGCCTCCCCACAGCGAACGAACCGGCCCCACCTCGCCGGCACCAACTGCGGCGGGCAAGGCGGGCGCCATCGGAAAAGCCCCGCCCGATGGCGACCCCTCCCACGACGAACCAGCCGACCTTCGCCCGTGCCACCAGGAGGAGCCGCATATCCGGTCGGGGGTCGACCCCGAGGAAGGCACTCATCCGACTGCCCGCCTCGCACGCCCGGGCTCGCCTTCGCCCGTGCCACCAGGACCGACCGCAGCGGGCCAGGAACCCGCCATCGGAAAGGCCCCAGCCGATCGCGACCCCTGCTCGCGACGAATGGGGCCGGCCGTCGCGCGCGCTGCCCGGACTAGCCGGGTGGGGGACGTGGGGACGGCGCTCATCCGACCGTCACCTTCTCGCGCAACTTCTGGAACTTGCTTTCTCCTATGCCGTCGACGTCGCGGAGTTGCTCGACCTTTGTGAAGCCGCCGTGGTCGGTGCGCCACTGGACGATGCGCTTGGCCATCACCTCGCCGACTCCGGGGAGCGTGTCCAGCTGGTCCGCCGTTGCCGTGTTGAGGTCGACCTTTCCGTCGGTCGGCGGGGTGTCGGGAGCCGCCGGGGGCGCTGGGATGCCGACCGCCAGCTGCTCGCCGTCCGTCACCTTGCGGGCCAGGTTCAGTGCGCCGACGTCCGCTCCCGGCTCGGGGCCGCCCGCCGCTCGCAGCACGTCCGCCACCCGGGCGCCCTGGGGCACCGTGACCAGGCCCGGCGACCGGACGCGGCCGATCACGCTGATCACCAGACCTGCCGGCGGTGCGGCGCGCGCCTCCGCGCGTTTTTCGCTGGGCAGCGCGCTGGGCAGCGCGGGCGGTGGCTCGGGCGCCGGACTGCCGCCCACGAGCGCGACCGCGCCGAGGACGATCATCACGACCGCTGCGAGGACGCCGGCCAGTGCCCACCGGCGGCGGCCGGTACCGGCCGGTCCGCCCGGCAGCCAGCGCCGGATCAGCCGGCCGCCCGGGCCGACCGTGCTCGCATCGGGCGAGAGCTGGTCGGCCAGCCAGGAGAGCCGGTCGTTGACGGGAGAGCCCGGATCCCGGGCGGACTGCTCGAACACACGATCGACGTTAGGGCCCGCGGGGAGGCGTCCGACAGGGGTGGCGGCGCGTCCTGTGGACAACCGGGGTGTTGTGGATGGATTTCCGGGGCCGAGCCCGGGAGCAGGCGTTTCCGCCGTCCCCCGGTGGTACGGGCGCTAGCTTCGGGGCAGGACCGTCCGCTGGACGACGACCCCGAGCACCCCGGGACCCGTGTGCGCCCCGATCACCGCCCCCAGCTCGGAAACCACGCAGCCCGCCGAGCGCGGCACGGCCACTTCGAGCCGGTTCGCCAGCTCGACCGCCCGCTCCGGCGACGCGAGGTGGTGGACCGCCAGCTCGACGTCGTCCTCG
Organism: Amycolatopsis sp. NPDC058278; assembly: GCF_042881395.1. Classification (NCBI taxonomy): domain Bacteria; kingdom Bacillati; phylum Actinomycetota; class Actinomycetes; order Pseudonocardiales; family Pseudonocardiaceae; genus Amycolatopsis; species Amycolatopsis sp. NPDC058278. The sequence goes on from NZ_JBHVXZ010000047.1 coordinate 7,591, forward strand.
GCCGCCGCCTGGGCCGCGAGCTCGACCAGGCGCGCGATCGCCCGGTTCATCGTGCGGACCTTCTCCAGCGGCAAGATCCGGCCTTCGGACATGTGCAGCACCGGCTTGACCGCCAGCGCCGTGCCCAGCAGCGCCGCCGCCGGGCCGATCCGGCCGCCGCGGCGCAGGTGGTCCAGGGTTTCCACGACGAACAACGTCGACGAGCAGCCGGCCGCCGTCACCGCGGCGGCCTCGACGGCGGCCGCGGAAGCTCCGGTGGAGGCGGCCGAAGCGGCGTGCAGCGCGGCGAACCCGAGCCCCATCGCGGTGGTCCGCGAGTCGACGACGCGGACCCGGTCCGGACCCACCTCCTGCGCCGCGAGCACCGCCGCTTCCCAGGTGCCCGACAGCTCGCGCGACAGGTGCACCGACACGATCGCGTCCGCGCCGTCGGCGAACGCCGCCTGGTACTCCTTGACGAATTCGGTGGGCGTCGGCCGCGACGTCGTGACGATCTTCCGCTGCTTCATCGCCTCCGCGACCGCCGCCGGTCCCGTCTCGACGCCGTCGAGGGAAACCACGCCGTCGACCAGGACGTGCAGGGGCACCACCCGGACCGCGTGCCGTTCGGCGAAGCCCTCCGGCAGGTGGGCGGTGGAATCCGTGACTACGGCGACCGACACGCCGTCAGCCTACGTGGCCGGGGGCGAGCACCGGCGCCATCAACACGGACATCGCGTCGCCCACCGCGGCGTGTCCTTTCCAGCCCCAGTGCATGCCGTCGGGGTTGCCTTCACCGCCGAGCACGTGCTCCCCGACGACCGCTTTGAGGTCCAGCAACGGAACTCCCGCTCGCGAGCTCCACGCCGCCATCGCCGCCGCCGCGGCCGGGCGCGCGGTGTGCACGCCGCCGTAGGCCGCCGCGCGGTGGACCGAGGGCAGCCAACCGAAGATCGGCAGCTCGGGCCGCAGGACGCGCAGCGCGCCCACGGCCGTGTCGAGGTACTGCACGGTGAGCTTGGCTGGCAGCACCGCGGGACGGCCGCGCAACGCCACCGCCAGCCGCGGTTGCGCCGCGAGGTAGGCCTTGCGCACGACGCGCCGCACCGGGTCGGGCCGCAGGTAGCGCAGCCCGGTGCGCAGGTAGGTCGGCAGCGGTGAGGGCAGCGTGTCCATGCTGCCGATCGCGAACACGACCGCGTCGACGTGGTGCAGGTCGGCCCAGACGCGCGGGTCGCCGGTCAGCGACCACCAGGCGTCCCTGGCGTTCCAGCCGATGCCCGCGACCAGGTCGGCGGTGCCACCCAACGCAGCGGCGGCCACGTTGGGCCACAGCCGCGGTTCGTCCGCGGCGCAAGGCCCTTCGGGACCGTGAAAGCTCAGCGAATCGCCGAACACCAGCAGGCGCGGCCCCATCGGCTAGCCGTGCATCCCCGCGTTGTAGGCGTGCAGCCGCCACTTCCCGTCGCGACGGCCCAGCTCGACCCAATGGCAGTTCGAGATCCCGCCGAGCGACGGCCAGGTCACGACCGGCAGGTCCAGCAGCCGCGCGGTCAGCGCGATGATCAGGCCGCCGTGCGCGGCCAGCAGCACCGTGTCACCCGCGTCGGAATTGGCTTGCTGCAGGTCCGTGACGACTTCGCCCGCGCGGTCGGCGACGTCGACCCGGTTCTCGCCGCCCGGCGGCGCCCAGGTCGCGTCGGTGCGCCAGCGGTCGCGTTCACCGGGGTAGGCCTGGTCGACCTCCTCGCCGGTGAGCCCCTGCCATTCGCCCAGGTGCGTCTCGCGCAGCCGCTTGTCGATCCGCAGCGGGACGCCGATGGCGTCGGTGAGCACGGTGGCGGTGTCGGTGGCCCGGCGCAGGTCGGAGGCGATGACGAGGTCCGGGGAGAAGCGGGCCAGTGCGGGCACCGCGAAGCGGGCCTGGTTCCAGCCGCGCGGGGTCAGCGCGGAATCCAGGTGACCCTGCATCCGCCCGGCGGCGTTGTAGTCCGTCTCGCCGTGACGCCAGAGCACCAGCCGCCGGGGGCTCATGGGACGTCCGGGTCCTCGTCGGCGGGTGGCTCCTCGAGACCGGCCACCTCGATGCGCGGGCAGTCCTTCCACAGCCGCTCGAGGCCGTAGAAGGTGCGCTCTTCGACGTGCTGGACGTGGACGACGACGTCGACGTAGTCGAGCAGGACCCAGCGCCCTTCGCGGGCGCCTTCGCGGCGGACCGGCTTGTGGCCGCTCTCCCGCAGTTTCTCCTCGACGTTGTCCACGATGGCGCCGACCAGGCGCTCGTTGGACGCGGAGGCGATGACGAAGGCGTCGGTGATGACGAGCTGTTCGGACACGTCCAGCACGACGACGTCGCTGGCCTTCTTGTCCGCCGCCGCGTGGGCGGCCGCTACGGCCAGCTCTCGAGCCTCGGACGTGGCTGCCACGGTGCTCCTTTTCCAGTTCGGGTTCGCCCGAGAAGGGTACCCGCAGGCACCGACAGCGCTTCAGTCGCTCTTCCGGTACAGGTCCTTCTTGGCGATGTAGCGGACGACGCCGTCGGGAACGAGGTACCAGACCGGCTCCCCGCGCTCGACCCGATCGCGGCAGCCGGTGGACGAAATGGCCATCGCGGTGACCTCGACGAGGCTCACCTTGCCGCTGGGCAGGTGGTGGGAGTTGAGCCGGTAACCGGGCCGGGTGACGCCGATGAAGTGCGCGAAGTCGAACAGCTCGTCGGCCTTGTGCCAGGTCAGGATCTGTTCGAGCGCGTCGGCGCCGGTGATGAAGAAGAGCTCGTCCCCGGGGTATTCGGCCTGTAGGTCGCGCAGGGTGTCGACGGTGTAGGTCTGGCCGCCGCGGTCGATGTCCACGCGGCTGACCGAGAAGACCGGGTTGGACGCCGTCGCGATCACGGTCATCAGGTAGCGGTCCTCGGCCCTGGTCACTTCGCGATCGGTCTTCTGCCACGGCTGGCCGGTGGGGACGAAGATCACTTCGTCGAGCCCGAACCGGGACTGGACCTCGCTGGCCGCGACGAGGTGGCCGTGGTGCACGGGGTCGAAGGTGCCGCCCATGACCCCGATCCGCCGTGGTGACATGACCGGAGAGCCTATACAGCGGACCGCCGCGAGTCCGGGTGCTGTTCGCCACCTCGCCCGACCGGGGAAACTTGTGATTCAGGTCACATTACGGCCCGTATCGGTCGCAAACTCTCCGTTCGCGGCGCCGCCGATTCCCGATCTGTCGGTGTCATGGGGTAGACGTGGGGACGTGGACACGACCAGCACCACCCCAGCCCTCCGCGACCGCGCCGAGACCCTCCTGCGGGCATTGGCCGGCGATGCGGCGAAGCTGCGCGAAGACCAATGGACGGCCATCGAGGCCTTGGTCGCGCAGCGGCGCCGCGCGCTGGTCGTGCAGCGCACCGGGTGGGGCAAGTCGGCGGTGTACTTCCTGGCCACGGCGTTGCTGCGCGAGCAGGGCAGCGGGCCGACGGTCATCGTCTCACCGCTGCTGGCGCTGATGCGCAACCAGATCTCGGCGGCGGCGCGGGCCGGCATCCACGCGGCGACGATGAACTCCGCGAACCCGCAGGAGTGGGAGCAGGTCCAGGCGTCCGTCGCGGCCGGCGAGGTGGACGTGCTGCTGGTCAGCCCCGAACGGCTGAACAACCCGGACTTCCGCGACAACGTGCTGCCGAAGCTGACCGCGAGCACCGGGCTGCTGGTGGTCGACGAGGCGCACTGCATTTCGGACTGGGGTCACGACTTCCGGCCCGACTACCGCCGCCTGCGCACCCTGCTGGGTGATCTGCCGGACGGCGTGCCGGTGCTGGCGACGACGGCGACCGCGAACGACCGCGTGGTCACCGACGTCGCCGAGCAGCTGGGCCTCGGCACCGGCGGGGACACGCTGGTGCTGCGCGGCAGCCTCGACCGGGAAAGCCTGCGGCTGTCGGTGTGCCGGCTGCCGACGTCGCAGGCGCGGCTGGCCTGGCTCGCCGAGCACCTGGCCGAGCTGCCGGGGTCCGGGATCATCTACACGCTGACCGTCGCGGCGGCGCACGACGTCGCGTCGCTGCTGAAGGACCGCGGCTACCCGGTGGCGGCCTACACCGGCAAGACCGACCCGGCCGACCGGCAGGCGGCCGAGGACGACCTGCTCGGCAACCGCGTCAAGGCCCTGGTCGCGACGTCCGCGCTGGGCATGGGCTTCGACAAGCCGGACCTCGGGTTCGTCGTGCACCTCGGGGCACCGTCGTCGCCGATCGCGTATTACCAGCAGGTCGGCCGCGCCGGGCGTGGCGTCGAACGCGCGGAGGTCGTGCTGCTGCCCGGCGAGGAGGACAAGGCGATCTGGGCGTACTTCGGGTCGCTGGCCTTCCCCGACGAGCTGCGGGTGACGCAGGTGCTGAACACCCTCGCCTACGCCGACCGTCCACTGTCGACGGCCGCGCTCGAGCCGTCGGTCGAGCTTTCCCGGTCCCGGCTGGAAATGGTGCTCAAGGTGCTGGACGTCGACGGCGCGGTCCGGCGCGTCAAGGGCGGCTGGCTCAGCACGGGCGAAGACTGGCAGTACGACCGCGGCCGCTACCAGCGGGTCGCGGAGGCGCGCGATCGCGAGCAGGCGGCGATGATCGGCTACCTCGCCACCGGCGGCTGCCGGATGGAATACCTGCGGCAGCAGCTCGACGACCCCGACGCGGCACCGTGCGGGCGGTGCGACAACTGCACCGGGCAGCACTGGGACATGACGGTGGCCGACGAGGTCGTCGACGCGACCCGGGAACGCCTGCAGCGGCCCGGTGTCGAGGTGGCACCGCGGAAGCAGTGGCCCACCGGCATGTCCTCTTTGGACGTTCCGGTGTCCGGCCGGATCTCGGCTGACGACCAGGCCGAGCCGGGTCAGGTGCTCGGGCGGCTGACCGACGTCGGCTGGGGCAACCGGCTGCGGGAGCTGGTCGGGCCGCAGGCCGAGGACGCCGAGGTCCCGGACTCGGTGTTCAAGGCGTGCGTGCAGGTGCTCGCCGGGTGGCAGTGGGCGCAACGGCCGGTGGCGGTCGTCGCGGTGCCGTCGTCCACGCGGCCGCAGCTGGTGTACAGCCTCGCGACCCGGCTGGCCGAGATCGGCAAGCTGGACTTCCTCGGCGCGCTCGACGCCGAGGGACCACCGCCGCGCCAAGCGAACAGCGCGCAGCGGCTGGCCGATCTGTGGCGGCGGATGAGCATGCCCGCGGACCTCGCGGCGGTCCTGCCGTCCGGGCCGGTGCTGCTGGTGGACGACGTCATCGACACCGGTTGGACGATGACGCTCGCCACCCGGCTGCTGCGGCGGGCCGGGGCGCCGGCCGTGCTGCCGTTCGCGTTGGCCAGCACGGCTTAGGAGAAGGGAGGACGGTCAGAACCTTTCGAACTGCGAACGGATGTGGCAAAGTCCCGTTCCACCTTCGGGTGACGTGGAGGCCGCCATGACCGAATCCGCCTTCCAGGTGTCGCAGCGCCACCGGCTGCCGGTGCGGAAGCTGTTCGCCGCGAGCGCCGGGAACGCGCTGGAGTGGTTCGACTGGACGATCTACGCGACGTTCAGCATCTACTTCGCCAGCGCCTTCTTCCCCGCCGGGAACGACACCCTGGCCCTGATCAACACGTTCGTCACCTACGCGCTCGCGTTCTTCTTCCGCCCGCTGGGCGGGGTCCTGCTCGGGCGCTTCGCGGACACGCGCGGCCGGAAGCCGGCCATGATCCTCACCATCCTGCTGATGGCGGGCGGGTCGGTGGCGATCGGGCTGCTGCCGACGTTCGCGCAGGTGGGCTGGCTCGCGCCGATCCTGCTGCTGCTCGCGCGCGTCGCGCAGGGGCTGTCGCTCGGCGGGGAGGTGTCGAACGCGTCGGCCTACCTGGGTGAGATCGCGCCGCCGGAGCGGCGGGGCCGGTACTCGGCGTTCTTCTACATCTCGACCGGCTCGGCGGTGCTCGTCGCGACCGTGCTCGGCTTCGTCCTGGCCCGGGCGCTGGACGAGGCGCAGCTCGCGTCGTGGGGCTGGCGGCTGCCGTTCCTGCTCGGCGGCGTCTTCGGCCTGGTCGGGCTGTGGCTGCGCCGCAGCCTCGCCGAAACCGAGCTGTTCGAGCAGACGAAGACCAAGGCACGCAAGCTCGAGCGGCCGCTGCTGACCACGCTGACCCACCACCCCAAGGCCGTCGGCAGGCTCGTCGGCTTCACGATGCTCTCGACGCTTTGCTACTACACGTTCTTCAGCGCGCTGACGTCGTTCGCGGTGAAGAACCGGCACGCGGACGCCGATGCGGTCTTCCTGGCGCTTTCGATCGGCACGGCGTTGTTCATCGCGCTGCAGTACCCGATGGGTGCGCTCGCCGACCGGGTCGGCCGGAAGCCGCAGCTGCTCGTCTGGTCCGGGGCGACCGCGGTCGTCGTCGTGCCGCTGTCCACTTTGATCGGTCCGGGCGTCGGCGGGCTGCTCGTGGTGTTCTGCGTCGGGCTCGGGCTGTACACGGCGATGACGTCGATCGCGCCGGCCATCATGAGCGAGCTGTTCCCCACCGAACTGCGCGGGCTGGGCATCGGGGCCTGGTACAACCTGACCGTCGCGATCTTCGGCGGCACCGCTCCCCTGCTCATCACCCTGTTCGGTGCCGTGTCGCAGACCCTCTACTTCTGGTACGTCGCCGTGGGCGCCGCGATTGCGTTCGCGGTGATCCTCACGCTGCCCGAAACGAAGGGCAGCGAGCTGCGGTAAACCCTTCGTCATCGGCCGGTCACGCTCGCTACCCTGCGTACCTTCCTAACCCGAGCCGAAGGAGGGACACCGTGCAGACCGCCGACGTTTCCGAGGAGCTGGCGCGCCGCGTGGTGACCGCCGCCGGCCGGGCACTGGGCATCGAACTGACGCCGGAGCAGGCGCTGGTCCAGGCGTCGCCGCGCGACGGCGTCGATTACCAGGCCAACCTCGCGATGAGCCTGGGCAAGCAGCTCGGCCGACCGCCGCGCGAGGTCGCCGGGCTCATCGCCGGAGCGCTGGAGCTCGGCGGGATCGCCGATCCGCCCGCAGTCTCCGGGCCAGGCTTCCTGAACTTCGCGCTGCGCAAGGAATGGCTTGAAAACCGCACCGGCGCGCTGCTCGGCGACCCGCGGCTCGGTGTACCGAAAACGTCGGCGCCCCGGCGGATCGCGCTTGACTACAGCAGCCCGAACGTGGCCAAGGAAATGCACGTCGGGCACCTGCGGTCGTCCGTGATCGGCGATGCGCTGGGCCGCCTGCTGCGGTTCGCCGGGCACGAAGTGCTGCCGCACAACCACCTCGGCGACTGGGGCACGCCGTTCGGCATGCTCATCGAGCACCTCCTCGACGTCTCCGGCGGGCAACGCGCGATCGCCGACCTCGACGCCTTCTACCGCGAAGCGCGCCGGAAGTTCGACAGCGACGAAGCGTTCGCGACGCGGGCACGCACCCGCGTCGTCAAGCTGCAGAGCGGCGACGAAGAGACTCTCGCCGTCTGGCAGGAGCTCGTCGACGAATCGACACGCCACTTCAACGAGGTCTACGCGCTGCTCAGGATCTCCCTGACGGACACAGACATCTACGGCGAGAGCTTCTACAGCCCCTATCTCGCCACGGTCGTCGACGACCTCGAGGAAGCCGGCCTCACCGAAGTCAGCGACGGCGCCGTCTGCGTCTTCCCCGAAGGGTTCCGCAACCGCGAAGGCGACCGGTTGCCACTGATCGTCCGCAAGCGCGACGGCGGCTACGGGTACGCCGCCACGGACCTGGCGACCGTCCGGTACTGGACGGCCGAGCGCGGCGCCACCGACCTGCTCTACGTCGTCGGGACGCCGCAGGCGCAGCACTTCGCGATGCTGTTCGCCACCTGCCGTGCCGCGGGCTGGCTGACCGGGCACGCCCAGCACGTCGGCTTCGGCACGGTGCTGGGCACGGACGGCAAGGCCATGCGGACCCGGGCCGGCGACACCGTCAAGCTGGCGGATCTGCTCACCGAAGCCGTGACGCAGGCCGCCGCGGTCGTCGCCGAACGCAGCGAGCTCGACGCGGCAGGCCAGGCCGCGGTCGCCCGGGCGGTGGGCATCGGCGCGGTCAAGTACGCGGACCTGTCCGGCGATCGCGAGCGCGACTACGTCTTCGCCTGGGACCGGATGCTGGCCAAGGAGGGCAACACGTCGGTGTACCTCCAGTACGCGCACGCACGGACGCAGTCGATTCTCCGGAAGGCCGGCAGCCTGCCCGATGGCGCCGACATCCTGCTCGAGGCGCCGGCGGAACGAGCACTGGCGCTGAAGCTGCTCCGGTTCGGCGAAGCGCTGAAGGCGGCCACCAGCGGCTACACACCACACAAGCTCTGTACGTACCTGTACGAGACCGCTGTCGCCTTCTCGCGGTTCTTCGAAGAATGTCCCGTGCTGAAGGCGGCTTCGCCGTCGCTGCGCGCGTCTCGGCTGAGGTTGACTACGCTGACGTCGCACACACTCGCGGCCGGGCTTTCCCTGCTCGGCATCGAAGCGCCCGACCAGCTCTAGCGGGAGACCACTGTGGAACTGCCCGGCGATCTGCTCGCTCTGCTGCGCGAGCCCAGCCTCTGCTTCCTGTCGACGCTGATGCCCGACGGCTCGCCGCAGCTCACCCAGACCTGGGTGGACACCGACGGGACGCACATCCTCGTCAACACCGTGCTGGGGCACCAGAAGCAGCGCAACATCGCGCGTGACCCGCGGGTGGCACTCAACGTCGCCGACCGCGACCGCCCGTCGCGCTACTTCGCCATCCGCGGGCAGGTGATCGAGATGACCGAGGACGGCGCCGTCGAGCACATCGAAAAGCTGTCGCAGCGCTACCTCGGCGGCCCGTACCCCTGGTGGGGCGGCCGCGACCAGACGCGGCTGCTGCTCACGATCAAGGCGGATCGGATCACGTCGTGATCATCACCGCCGGTTGGCTCGCCGTCGCCCCAGCTCGACGCGTCGGTGGCGCGCTACCGGATTTCGGCGGTCGAAGCGCCGTGACCCGCTAACAGCGTCACCAGTTCGTCCGCCAGCCCGCCGTCGACCGGTTCGCGCGTCGCGAGGAGCCGGTACCAGAGCGTCCCGAACACGACGTCGAGCACCGTGCCGGGCCGCACGCCGGCCGGGAGTTCGCCGCGCTCGCGGGCGCGGTCGACGAGCGTGCCGAGCGCGTCGCGGCGGCGGAACAGGAAGTCCTCGCGGAAGCGTTTGCCGAACTCCGGGTCGATCTGCGCCTGGGCCATCAGCGCCCGGAGCGTGTCCGCGACCGGGGACTTCCCGCCCAGCTCGAAGGTGCTGCCCAGGAACCGGGCCAGGTCGGCGCGGAAGGAGCCCTGGTCGGGGACGGGGATCTGCAGGTCCGCCTTCGTCGCGAGCGCGTCGAGCAGGACGTCGGCCTTCGACGGCCACCAGCGGTAGATCGTCTGCTTGCCGACGCCCGAACGCGCGGCGATGCCTTCGATGGTCAGTGCGCCGTAGCCGGCCTCCGCGACCAGTTCGAGCGTCGCGGCGAGGATGGCCAGCCGGCTCTGTTCGCTGCGCTTGCGGCCGGGGCGGGACTGGTCGGTCATGGGATCCGATGGTAGCGTCGATTTCGAAACGAGACGTACCGGTTCGAAATGGGGAATAAGCATGAGCATCGCTCTCGTGGCCGGCGGTACTTCGGGCATCGGCCTGGCGACCGCGCGGCGGCTGCAGCAGCGGGGATACGACGTCCACGTCACCGGGCGCGGCAAGGAGCGCCTCGACGACGTCGCTTCGAGCGACCCGGAGCTGACCCGGCACCAGGCCGACGGCGGCGACACCACGGCGATGGCCACGCTGGCCGGGTCGCTCGGAACGGTCGACGTGCTGGTGGTGAGCCTCTCCGGCACCGAAGGCATGGGGCCGATCGAGACGCTGGACCTCGCCATGCTGCGACGGGCGTTCGACGCGAAGTTCTGGGCGCACCTGGCGACCATCCAGGCCGTCCTGCCGCACCTGGCGGCGGACGGGTCGATCACGCTGCTCAGCGCGATCACGGCCCGGGCGGCGATGGCCGGCACGGCCGGGATCGGCGCCCTGAACGCGGCGATCGAAGCACTGGTCAAGCCGCTGGCGGTCGAGCTGGCGCCGAGGCGGGTGAACGCGGTGTCGCCGGGCGTGGTCGACACGGCGTGGTGGAGCGGCTTCCCGGCAGAGATGCGGGAGGGGTTCTTCGCGCAGACGGCGGCTTCGATCCCGGCCCGCCGCGTCGCGACGGCGGACGACGTCGCGGAGGTGGTGACGCTGGCGGCGACGAACCGGAACCTGACCGGCACGGTCCTGGAAGCCGACGGTGGAGCCCGCCTGGTCTCGCTGGGTTGAGACCTCAGGCGTGCCGGAAGGGAATCTCGGGTGATCGGAAGGTCTTCACCCGTGATCGAGGGGGCATCACCCGTGATTGGCGAGTCGACACGCGTGATTGGGGGGTCGACACGGTGATGCGCGGGTCAGCGGCGGAGGGGGACGAGGTCGTCGGCGTGGACGACCTCGCGGCGTTGCTCGGCCGGGAGCTCGGGGGTTGAGCGGCCGATCAGGTCCGGGAGCTCCGTCGCGTCGAAGGCGACCACTCCGCGGGCCACCGGACGGTCCTTCGCGTCCACCAGGTCGACCACGTCGCCCGCCTGGAATTCGCCGTCCACGCCCATGATGCCCGCGGCCAGGAGGGACCGGCGGCGGCGGACCACCGCTGTCACCGCGCCGTCGTCGAGGCGGAGCTTGCCCGTGGTGTCCGCCGCGTAGCCCAGCCAGAACCGGCGGGCCGACAACCGCGTGTCCGCCGGGGCGAAGGCCGTTCCCGGGGAAGCGGAAGTCAACGCCGCCGAGGCTTCCGAAGCCGCCGCCAACAGCACCGGGATGCCCGCTCCCGCCGCGGTGCGGGCCGCCGCGAGCTTGGAGACCATGCCGCCCGTTCCCAGGCCGGAGCTGGACATGCCGACCGATATTCCGTCCACATCGGACTCGGAGAGGACCTCCGTGAGCTTGCGGGTCGCGCCGCCGCGGGGATCGCCGTCGTACAGGCCGTCCACATCGGACAGCAGGACCAGCGCGTCGGCGCCGATCAGGTGGGCGACCAGGGCCGCCAGGCGGTCGTTGTCGCCGAAGCGGATTTCCTCGGTCGCCACCGTGTCGTTCTCGTTGACGACCGGGACCGCGCCGAGCGCCAGCAGCCGCGAAAACGTCCGCTGCGCGTTGCGGTAGTGCGAACGGCGGACGACGTCGTCGGAGGTGAGCAGCACCTGCCCGACCGTCAGCGAATACCGCCCGAACGACTCCGCGTAGGCGTGCGCCAGCGCCAGCTGCCCGACGCTCGCCGCCGCCTGCTGCGTGGCGAGGTCACGGGGCCGCTTGCCCAGCGAGAGCGGGGCCAGGCCGGCCCCGATCGCGCCCGAGGACACCAGCACGATCTGCGTTTCCCGGGCGACGCGCTCGGCGATCGCGTCGACCAGCGCGTCCAGCCGGGCCACGTCGAGCCCGCTGCCCGCGCTGGTCAGCGCCGACGAGCCGACCTTGACCACCAGCCGCCGCGCGGCAGCGATGGCTTCGCGCGTGCCGCTCACTCCTCGACGTCCACGTCGTCTTCGAGCTCGTCCGAGCCTGCCCGCCGGATCCGGCGGGCTTCCTTGCGCTCGGTGGCGCCGGGCCGGTCGATGCGCTCCAGCCGGACGTCGGTGCCGCGCCCGGACAGGTGCATCGCGACGCTCGGCGTCGACGGCTCCCACTCGAACTGGACGTCGCCGACCGTGACGGGGCTGCCCGGCTTCGCGCCGAGCTTCGCCAGCTGATCCTCGACGCCGAGCCGGTTGAGCCGGTCGGCGAGGTAGCCGACGGCCTCGTCGTTGCCGAAGTCGGTCTGGCGGATCCACCGCTCCGGGCGCGCGCCGCGCACGATGAACGCGCCCTCTTCCTCCGGGTCGACCTCCACGGTGAACCCGGAGTCGTCGACGGCCAGCGGCCGCAGCACGATCTTCTCCGGCTCCAGCACCGGCTCCGCCTCGCGGTTCTGCTCGACGATCGCCGCGAGCGCGAAGGTCAGCTCCCGCAGGCCCTTCCGGGAGGCCGTCGAGACGGCGAACACCTTGAGGCCGCGGGCTTCGAAGTCGGGCCGGACGAACTCGGCGAGCTCGGCGGCCTCGGGGACGTCGATCTTGTTGAGGACGACCACGCGCGGACGTTCTTCGAGCTTCCCGCCGAGACTCGGCGTGTACTTCGCGAGCTCCGCCTCCAGAGCGTCCACATCGGACACCGGATCGCGGCCCGGCTCCAGCGTCGCGCAGTCGACGACGTGGACCAGCACCGCGCAGCGCTCGATGTGGCGGAGGAAGTCCAGGCCCAGGCCCTTGCCCTCGGACGCGCCGGGGATGAGGCCGGGCACGTCGGCCATCGTGAACACCGTGTCGCCGCCGGTGATGACGCCGAGGTTCGGCACCAGCGTGGTGAACGGGTAGTCGGCGATCTTCGGCTTGGCCGCGGACAGCACCGAGATCAGCGACGACTTGCCGGCGGACGGGAACCCCAGCAGGCCGACGTCGGCGACCGACCGCAGCTCCAGCACGAGGTTGCGCGACTCGCCGGGCTCACCCAGCAGCGCGAACCCGGGCGCCTTGCGCGCCTTCGACGAAAGCGCGGCGTTGCCGAGCCCGCCGCGGCCGCCCTGGGCGGCGACGAACGTGGTGCCGGGGCCGATCAGGTCGGCGACCATCTCGCCGTCTTCGGTGAACACGACAGTGCCGGACGGCACCTTCATCACCAGCGTCTCCCCCGCCGCGCCCGCGCGGTTGCTGCCCTGGCCCATCTTGCCGCTGCCGGCCTTGGCGTGCGGGCGGAAGTGGAAGTCGAGCAGGGTGTGCACATTCGGGTCGACGACCAGCAGGACGTCACCGCCGTTGCCGCCGTTGCCACCGTCCGGGCCGCCGAGGGGCTTGAACTTCTCGCGGTGCACCGAGGCGCAGCCGTTCCCACCGTCACCTGCGGTCAGGTGGATGACCGCGCGGTCCACGAACCGGGACGCCATATCAAGCCTCTTTCACGCAAAAACGGTGCGAGCCACGCTGGGACTGCCAGCGGCCGCACCGTGGGGGTCCGGGGGCTCGGGCCCCCGGGTCAACACATGGAACGGGCGACGTGGTCCGCGTATTCCGCGGACACACGTCGCCCCAAAGATCGCCCGTTACGCTTCGACTGGCACGACGATGTTGACCGTCTTGCGGCCGCGCTTCTCGCCGAACTGGACCGCACCGGCGGCCAGGGCGAACAGCGTGTCGTCGCCGCCACGGCCGACGTTGACGCCGGGGTGGAACTTGGTGCCGCGCTGGCGGATCAGGATCTCGCCCGCGTTGACTTCCTGGCCGCCGTAGCGCTTGACGCCGAGGCGCTGCGCGTTCGAGTCACGACCGTTGCGGGAGCTGGATGCACCCTTCTTGTGAGCCATAGCCCAGTCCTCTTTCTTACTTAAGATCCGGAGAAGTTCTTACAGAGAGATGGCGGTGACCTCGACGCGGGTCAGCTTCTGCCGGTGACCCTGACGCTTGTGGTAGCCCGTCTTGTTCTTGAACTTGTGGATCCGGATCTTCGGACCCTTGGTCTGCTCGACGACCTTGCCGGTGACCGAGACCTTCGCCAGCGCGTCGGCGTCCGTGGTGACATCGCCACCGTCGACGTACAAAACGGCGGGGAGGATGTGCTCGGTGCCCGGCTCGCCCTCGAGCTTCTCGACCTCGACGACGTCGCCGACGGCCACCTTGTACTGCTTGCCGCCGGTCTTGACGATCGCGTACGCCGACACGGAAGTCTCCTGCATTACTCGACAATGGGTGGGGGCCCGCGCGATCGGCCCACCTGATGGAACGGCGGTCCTGGACTCGCGCAGCGACCTGCTCTGGTGGCAGGCCGTACTACAGGTTACGTGGGGTGCCCCGGTGCGTTACCACCGGGGTCCCCCTAGTCGTTCACTTGCTCTGGTCGGAGGCGTGCACCGGCGGGCCCGCCGGCCGCGACGCCGCCCGGCGCGGACGGCGCCGGGTGGAGCGTCCGGCCGGTTCGGGCACGTTGACCTCGGGCTCGGCGACCGTGACCGGCTCCTCCGCCGGCTCCGGGGCCGAGGACCGCTCGACCTCGGGCTCCTCGTCCTGCGGCACCGGCACCTCGTCCGCCTCCGTGGTCACCGGGGTGCCGGCGACCTCCTGGGCGGGCTCGGCGGGCGGCTCGGCCGCCACCGGCGTCTCGTCCGCCTCCGTGGTCGCCGGGACGTCCGCGACCTCCCTGGCCGGCTCCGGGGCGGGCCCGTTGCCGTTCAGGGCGCCGTCGTGCTCCTTGGCGACCTTCGAGGCGTTGGCCATCGCCGCCACCGCCGACGCGATCGACTCGCGCTGCTCAGGCGTCGGGACGGCGTGGACCTCGGCCTTGGCGGCTTCGGCCGCCGCTTCCTTGGCGGCCTCCTCGCTCTTGCCGCGGCCCCGCGACCGGCGGGAGCTCTTCTCCCCGCCGCCGCTGTTGCCGCCGCCGCTGTTGCCGCCGTTGCCGTTCCCGCCGTGGGACTGCCCCGAGTTGGCGGCCGTGCGCTGCACCTCGGTCGAGACGAGCACGCCCCGGCCCTTGCAGTGCTCGCACGGCGTCGAGAACGCCTCCAGCAGGCCGGTGCCGATCTTCTTGCGGGTCATCTGCACCAGGCCGAGCGAGGTGACCTCGGCGACCTGGTGGCGCGTGCGGTCCCGGCCGAGGCACTCGGTGAGGCGGCGCAGCACCAGCTCGCGGTTGGACTCGAGCACCATGTCGATGAAGTCGATGACGATGATGCCGCCGATGTCCCGCAGCCGGAGCTGGCGGACGATCTCCTCCGCCGACTCCAGGTTGTTGCGGGTCACCGTCTCCTCGAGATTGCCACCCGAACCGGTGAACTTGCCGGTGTTGACGTCGATCACCGTCATCGCCTCGGTGCGGTCGATGACCAGGTAACCGCCCGACGGCAGCCAGACCTTCCGGTCCAGGGCCTTGGTGATCTGCTCGTCGATCCGGTGGTCGGCGAACGCGTCACCGGTGCCGACGTAGCGCTTGAGCCGCTCGGTCAGCTCCGGCGCGACGTGCCGGACGTAGTCGTTGATGGTCTCCCACGACCGGTTGCCCTGGATCTCCAGCTTGGTGAAGTCCTCGGTGAAGAGGTCACGCACGACCTTGACCAGCAGATCCGGCTCTTCGTAGAGCATGGTCGGCGCGCCGCCCTTCTTGCCGGAACCGGCGGCAGCCTTCTCCTTGATGACGTCCCACTGCGCCTTCAGGCGGTCGACGTCGCGGCCCAGCTCCACCTCGCCGATGCCCTCGGAAGCGGTGCGGATGATGACACCCGCGTCCTCCGGGACGATCCGCTTGAGGATGTCCTTGAGCCGGCGGCGCTCGTTCTCCGGCAGCTTGCGGGAGATGCCGGTGGCGCCGCCCGCGGGGACGTACACCAGGAAACGGCCGGGCAGCGAGATCTGGGTGGTCAGCCGGGCGCCCTTGTGCCCGACCGGGTCCTTCGTGACCTGGACCAGCACGGAGTCGCCGGTGGAGAGCGCCTGCTCGATCTTGCGGGCCTTGCCCTCCAGGCCGGCGGCGTCCCAGTCGACCTCGCCGGCGTACAGCACGGCGTTGCGGCCGCGGCCGATGTCGATGAACGCGGCCTCCATGCTCGGCAGCACGTTCTGGACGCGGCCGAGGTAGACGTTGCCGACGATCGAGCCGGAGCCCGACTGCGTCACGAAGTGCTCGACGAGGACGCCGTCCTCCAGCACCGCGATCTGGGTGGAGTCGCCGTGCTCGGCGACGACCATCGTGCGCTCGACCGACTCGCGCCGGGCCAGGAACTCGGCCTCGGACAGGATCGGGGCGCGGCGGCGGCCCGCTTCGCGGCCGTCACGGCGGCGCTGGCGCTTGGCTTCCAGCCGGGTCGACCCGCGGACGCTGCGCACCTCGTCGCGCGCCGGGCGCTCGACGGGCTCGGCCTTGGCCTGGCGGACGTGCGTGACCGTGTTCGGCGGGTCGTCGGTACCGGTGGCCTCGGCGTCTTCGCCGTCCGAGCCCTTGCGGCGACGGCGACGGCGGCGACGGCGGGTGCCGCCTTCGCCGTCATCGGCGTCACTCTCGGACTCCGAAGACGACTCAGACGACTCAGCGGCGTCCTCGGCTTCTTCGGCGTCCGCTTCGGGCTTTTCGTCGCCGTTGCGGCCCTTGCGGCGGGGCTGCTGCTCCTCGGCCTGGTCGTCCTCGTTTTCGGCGGTCTCGTCGCCGCCCTCGGCGCCCTTGCCCCGGCCACGGCCGCGACGGCCCCGGCGGCGACGGCGGCGGCTGCCGGCGTCGTCGTCTTCGTCGGCCCCGGAGTCGGCGCCCGGCGTCGTGTCTTCGGTCTCTTCCTCGGCGACCTCGGGTTCGGGCCGCGACGGCGGCTCCGCGAACGGGTCGGCCGGCTTGCGGGCCGGCTTGGCCGCGCGCTCCGCCGGCTCCGGCGGCAGGAAGACCGGCGACGGCGCGGCGAAGACCGGCAGGTGGGCGCGGGTCTTCTGGCGCGGCCGCGGCTTCTCGGCCTCGGCGACCGGCACGTCGGGCACCTGCGGGCGGGTCTCGGCGGGCTGCCGGGCCTGCTCGGGCTCCGGCTCGGCCGGCGTGTCTTCGGTCTCACCGGGCGCGAAGGCCTCGGCCACCTTGAGCGCCACGTCCCTGGTCACGCTCGACTGCGCGCTGCGCACGCTTTCGCCCAGCTCGGCGAGCTTCGCCAGGACGTCCCGGCTGTGCGACTCCAGCAGCTTGGCCAGTGCGTGCACCCGGATCCGGGGCGGCAGGTCGGCCAGCGGGCCGCCCGTGGGTGTGGCGGGATTCCCGCCGGTCTGTTCGGCGGGTGTTTCCGCGTTCGACATGTGTCTCCTCCGCCCCCGGGCGCGTCTGCCGGTTCTCACCGGCAGGGACGCGGCCGCGCAGGGGCCCCTTTCTGTTCGTTCCGCCGTGGTGGTCACCAGCGGCGGGAATCCTTGCCCGACAACCGGGCGCCGCACCACCGCTTCCGGTGGGGCGCAACCCGGCCAAAGGTCTGCTCGGCGGCGTGCTTGGCCAGGCTTTCGCGGCCCCCGGGCCGCCTGCCACGTCGTCCAGCCGCCCGGTTCGCGGGCGGCGACGCGCGTCACGCTGTTCATGCACATCACCGGGCCACAACGCCGCAGGCAGCACCTCTCACGTGCGCCCCACGGCCCAGCGGCCACCCCGAGTATCCCACACCGGGTGACCACTCCGGTGTACTCGGTACCTCCCGCAGGCACCCGGGCGCGCCGTACCGCCCCCCATCCACCCCACGGCCGGGGGAACTTCGCCGCAGCGCTTGTCCACCGGGCACCGGGTGGCTACGGTGCGGCTCGGGGTGACCGGGATCTCGCCCGCCGGCACCCGCGGTTCCTGCATCCGGTGGGAGGTCCGGTGTCCCTGCTGGCGCGGAGGCTGCGCGCGACCGTGTGCACCGTCCTGGTGCTCTCGGGATGCGTCACCGCCGGTCCGGCGGCGGCCGGCGAGTCCGGCTGCGCCCACGGCCGGGCCCTGCGCTACGTCGTCACCTTCGACCCCGGCACCACCGAGGCCGCGGCGCGGTCGGAGATCGACGGCGCCTGCGGGGCCACCACCGTCTTCTACCCCCAGATCGCCGTCGCGGTCGCCACTTCGGGCGACCCGGACTTCGGCGAGCGGATCGGGCTCGACCGGGCGTTCAGCGCGCAGGCCGAGCGGCTGGCCGCGCAGCGCGTCACCGAGGTCAAGCCGCAGCCCGCGCGGGCGGCGCTGCCCGCGACCGATCCCGCGAAGGTGCCGGCCGCGGACCTGAGCGGGCAGCAGTGGGACATGCGGATGATCGACGCGGACCGCTCCCACCGCGGTCCGGAAGGCTCCCGGGACGTCGTCGTCGGCGTGCTCGACTCCGGGATCGACCCGGACCACCCGGAGCTGAGCGAAGCCGTCGACCGCGACGACTCCGCCGGCTGCCTGACCGGGGCCCCCGACCGGTCGCCGTCGGCGTGGGTGCCGACGACGTCGGTGCACGGCACGCACGTGGCGGGGATCATCGCGGCGGCCGGCGACGGGCACGGCGTGACGGGTGTGGCGCCCGGGGTGCGGGTGGCGTCGGTGAAGGTGATCGACGACCGCGGGTACGCCGACCCGGAAGCCGCGGTGTGCGGCCTGATGTGGGCCGCCTCACGGCACATGCGGGTGACGAACAGCAGCTTCTTCGTCAACCCGTGGTCGCTGTCGTGCATCCGCGGCCACGACCGCGGCGTGGTGCACGAGGTGCTGGCCCGCGCGGTCGAGTACAGCACGTCGGCGGGGACGTTGAACGTGGCGGCGGCGACCAACGAGGCGGTGGACCTGACGCCGTCGGCGCGTTCGGGGGCGCGCGGGGCGAGCAGCGGGTGCGAAGCCCTGCCGGCCGGGCTGCGGGACGTCGTCGCGGTGTCGGCCGTCGGCGCGGACCGGGTGAAGGCGGGGTACAGCTCCTACGGCCTGGGCGTGATCGACGTCACCGCGCCGGGCGGGGAGACGGGCGACTGCGTGCTGTCCGCGGTGCCGGGTGGGTACGCGCCGCTGTGCGGGACGTCGATGGCGGCGCCGCACGTCACCGGGGTGCTCGCGCTGCTGGCGTCCGCCGCGCCGGAGGCCCGGCCGCGGCAGCTGCGCCGGACGCTGGAGGCGCAGGCGCTGCCGATGCCGTGCCCGGCCGACTACGACCTGACCGGGGACGGGCTCCAGGACGCCTACTGCGCCGGGTACGAGGGGTACAACGGGTTCTACGGGCACGGGATGGTTCAGGTTCCGGCGCCCGCCGCGGTGCCGGGCGGGCAACCGGACCAGGCCCGCTGACCCGCGGCGGGCCGGGCGTGAAGCCGGATCTCGCGTGATCGGAGGCCGATCTCGCGTGATTGGGGCCGGATCTCGCGTGATTGGGGGCGGATCTCGCGTGATTGGGCGGGCATCTCCTCAGGTCAGGAGCAGCTTCGCGATCCGGCGCGTCGACGCCCACAGGCCCAGCGCGCCCAGGAGCAGCAGGTACGCCAGGTTGATCAGCATGCCGCCCGACAGCAGGCCGGTCGCCAGGCCACGCATCAGCTCGATCGCGTGGTAGAGCGGGAGGCAGCGGACCACCCACTGCAGCGGCTCCGGGTACACCGACAGCGGGTAGAACGTCGTCGCGAAGAGGAACATGGGGGTCAGGATCAGCTGGATGTAGTCGAACTGGGCCGTCGAACGCAGGAACGTCACCAGGGCCATCCCGATCGCCGAGAACGTCAGGCCCACCAGCAGCGCCGCCGGGACCATCAGCAGGGCCCACCACGACGTCAGCAGTCCCATCGCCGCCGCGATCGCGAGGAACGCCACCGCGTAGATGCCGCCGCGGGTCATCGCCCAGCCGATCTCGCCCAGTGCCACGTCCAGCGGGCCGATCGGGGTCGCCAGCATCGCGTCGTACAGCTTCGCGTAGCGCAGCTTGAAGAACAGGTTGTACGTCGACTCGAAGACGGCGCCGTTCATCGCCGACATCGCCAGCAGGGCCGGCGCCACGAACGCGACGTAGCTCATCGGGCGCCCGTCCGGGCCCGCCACCTCGGTGACCAGCTTGCCGAACCCCAGCTGGAACGCCAGCAGGTAGAGGAACGGCTCGATCGCGCCGGAGACGAACAGCAGCCAGCTCGCGCGGGACACCATGATCGAGCGTTCGACGAGCATGCGGGCCCGGCCGGCGTACAGCCCGGGCGGGAGGATGCGCAGCAGCAGCCCGGCGCGGGCCTCGACGGTCGTCATTCAGACCACCAGCCTCCGGTAGAAGGCCCGGTGCGCGAGCACCCACCCGGCCGCGAACAACGCCGCCAGCACGGCGAGGTGACCGAGCATCGCCCAGCCACCGACGCCGCCGATGCTCACGCCGCGGGCCAGCTGCGTGCCGTGCCACAACGGGGAGAACCAGGCCAGCCAGCGGACCGCGGCCGGCAACTGGGCGATCGGGAAGAACGTGCCGGAGAACAACGTCATCGGCATCACGACGAACCGGAAGATCAGCCCGAACCGCTGGCCCTCGTCGAAGGTCCGCGCGGCCAGCGCGGCCATCGGCGCGGTGCAGGCGAGCCCGGTGGCGGTGCCGGCCAGGATCACCAGCAGCACGCCCGGCCCGGTCCAGGCGCCGAAGAACAGCGCGACGAACGCGTAGATCGCGCCCGCCAGCGTCAGCCGCAGGGCCGACCAGATCAGGTGCCCGCCGAACACCTGGCCCGGCGACACCGGGGTGGCGGTGACCGCCAGGTACTCCTTCTGCCACTTGAACCCCGAGAGCACGGGGTAGCTCGACTCGCCGAAGGATTGCTGCGCGGCCCCGGCGGCCAGCAGCGCGGGGGCGATGTACTGGAGGTAGGACAGGCCGCCGGTGACCGCGCCGGGCCGCACCTGCGAGCCGAAGCCGAGCCCCATCGCGGCGAGGAACAGCACCGGTTGCAGCCCGGTCGAGTACAAAGTGGACACCCAGTGGCGGCGGTACCAGGTCCAGCGCCCCTCGACCTGCAGCCAGGCGCCCTGCCACTTGCCGACCACGCGGCCGGTCGAGATCGTCGCCATCAGTCCACCAGGGTCCGGCCCGTGAGCCGGAGGAAGACGTCCTCCAGCGAACTGCGGCGCACCAGGCTCGACAGCGGCCGCACCCCGCGGGAATGCGCGTGCTCCAGCGTGTCCTCGCCGTCGCCGCTGTAGAGCAGGACCCGGTCCGGCAGGATCTCCACCCGCTCCGCCAGCCCGTCGACCTGCCGGGCCGCCGCGACCTGCTCCCCCGGCGCGAACCGGAGCTCGACGACCTCGCGCGTGGAGTACCGCCTGATCAGCTCGGCCGGTGAGCCCTCGGCCGCGACGCGGCCGTGGTCCATCACCACCAGCCTGTCGCACAGCTGCTCGGCTTCATCCATGTAGTGCGTCGTGACGATCAGCGTCGTGCCCTGCGCCTTGAGCCGGAACAGCCGGTCCCACAGCAGGTGCCTGGCCTGGGGGTCGAGGCCCGTCGTCGGCTCGTCGAGCAGCAGCAGCTCCGGGTCGTTGACCAGCGAGCGGGCGATCGTCAGCCGCCGCTTCATGCCGCCCGACAGCGGGTCGACCTTGTCGCCGGCCCGGTCGCCGAGCTGGGCGAACTCCAGCAGCTCGTCGGCCTTGCTCCGCGCGGCCGCACGCGAAAGGCCGAAGTAGCGGCTGTAGACCAGCAGGTTCTCCCGGACCGTCAGCTCCACGTCCAGGTTGTCCTGCTGCGGCACCACGCCGAGGCGCGCGCGGATCCGCGGCCCGGCGACCTCCGGGTCGAGCCCCAGCACGCGGAGATCACCGTCGGTGCGGGGCGACACGCACGCGATCATCCGCATGGTCGACGACTTGCCGGCGCCGTTCGGGCCGAGGAAGCCGAACGCCTCGCCGCGCCGCACCTCGACGTCGATCCCGCGCACGGCTTCGAACTCGCCGAAGCGCTTCACCAGTGCCTTGGCCTGCACCAGTGCCGGTTCCCGGTCCTCCGATTCGTCCACGCTTCGCACCATAGGACGCCCCACCGACAAAAACCGAACGGATTAGCCGCGGACCGTGACGACCAGCGTGGCCGTCACGCCGTTGACCGTCACCGAGAGCCGCGCCACCCCCGGCCGCAACGCCGTCAGCACGCCCGTCGACGGATCGAACGAAACGACGCCGCGGCCGACCGTCCAGCCGGCGCTCACCGGGTACGACACCGGCACGTCGCGAGTCCCCTGCCGCAGGGTCGCCCGCACGCCGGCGCGCGCACCCGGCGCCAGCGACGCGGGCCCGGTCAGCGACAGCGCGTCGACGTTCGGCCGCGTCTCGAACCGCACCGGCCGGCCGCAGTCGGCCGGGTCCACGCGCAGCAGCGTCCAGCCGACGAACCCGCCGTCACCGGGCGCGGCCGCGGGCGCCTTGCCCGAGTTGCCGTTGACCAGGTACGGCACCCCGTCGACCCGCGACAGCGAGAACACGCCGGCGTGCGACGCCACCGCGGCGGCCGGTTTGCCCGACGCCTGCTCGAACCCGGTGAGCCACTGGGTCAGCAGGGTCGCCTCCTTCCGGTCGCCGAGCTGGGAGTTCCCGGTCGGGCTCGGGTCCTGCACCGGGTGGTGCATGGCGACGACGACCCCGCGCACGGACTTCTCCGCCGCCGCCGAGTCGAGGGCCGACCGCAGCATCCGGACCTGGTCGAACCCACCCGCCCGCAGCGAGCCGCGGGAGGAGTCCAGGAGCACCAGCCGGATGCCGTGGACGTCGACGACCCGGTGCGTGACCCCGAACGCGGCCTGGAAGTTCGCGAGGCCGTTGCCGCCTTCCGCCTCGTGGTTGCCCGGGACGTAGTACCAGGGCACCTTGCCGTCGAGCTCGTCGGTGATCACCTGCCGGGCCAGCACGAAGTCGGGCACCGTGCCGCGGTCGACGAAGTCGCCGTTGATCAGCACCAGGTCCGGTTTCGCCGCGACGGCTTCACGCAGCGCCCGCCGGGCCTGGGCGACCAGCGGGCCCGCCGGGTCGTCGGCGGTGAACTGGGCGTCGCTGACCACCGCGACCCGCAGGTCACCGGCCGGCACGCCGCCGGTGACCAGTGCCGGGTCGTGCGGGGCCGGGTCGGCAGGCACAGCGGTCGTCGGCGCCACTTCGAAGGTCAGGTCGTCGAACCCGAGCCGGCCCTCGTACTGCTGATCCGGCACGTTCTCGACGGCGTAGAAGCGCGCCAGGCGCTGTCCCGCGGGCAGCCCGGCCGGGATCGCGGCCGTGACGTACCGCCAGCCCGTCCAGTCCACGCTCAGCGAAAGGTCCACAATGGACGCCACGTTCGCGGCGTCACGCAGTTCCGCCCGCAGCCACGCGCCCTTGCCGTCGCCGTCGACCCACAGCCCGAGCTTCTGCGTCCCCGGGGGCACCGGAAGCGGCGAGGACGGCGTCACGTAGGCCGCGCGCGTCGCGGTCGTGCCGGTCAGCCGGTAGTCCAGCGCCAGCCCGGCGCCGCCGTCGTGGCCGGGTCCCGCGGAGAGCGCCGCGCCGACGACCGCCGGGAACACGGTGGTCGTCCAGCCCGCCGGACCGTCCAACGGCGACGCCACCTGCGCGACGGTGCCGGCCGATGCGGCCAGGTGGGTGGTCAGGCCCGCGGCCGTCGCGGTGATCGCGGTCGCGCCGGAGGAGGTCAGCGCGGTCACCGCGTAGCCGTCACCGGACGGCTCGACCCGCACGACCGAGTGGTCGTAGTCGAGCTTGACGTCGTCGGGCTCGAGCCAGGTGCCGTAGCCGTCGGCGTCGTAGCCGTAGACCTTGAACGTGCTTCGCGCGCCCGCTGTCGACAACGCGACCTGTTCGGTGCTCGTGCCGAGCCGGACCGGCTTGCCCAGCACCGAAAGCGCCGCTTTCCCGGACACCCGGCCGGAGCGCGCGACGACGTCGACGTCCCCCGCGCGGTGCCCGGTGACGACACCGCGCGTCACGGTGGCCCGCCGGAGGTCCGACGTGCTCCAGCGCGGTTCGGCGGCCACCGCGGCGCCGGTTTCGTCGTGGCCGTCGGCGACCAGGTGCCGGGTGAGGCCGGACAGCACGCGGTTCGCGCCGGTCGTCGCGACGGCCGGCGCCGGGGCGAAGCCGGTGAGCTTTCCGCTGCCCGGCACCGTCGTGAAGCCGATCCCGTTGGGCACCAGGCGTTCCCCACCGTCGGACGGCGAGTTCCGGACGCTCGGCGCGGCTTCGCCCTCGTTGCGCGCCAGGAGCGTCGACGACCCGCCGCCGTCGAGGTTGATGGCGTCGTCGGCGCCGAGGCTCTTCATGTGCCGCGCCAGTTCGAGCTCGGTCATCCCGCGGCTGTCGGCCTGCCGCCCGTCCACGGTGGCCAGCCACAGCTTCCGGCCGTCGGCGGAGAACCCGACCGCCGTCCGCGGGTGCAGGGCGACGTCGTCGACCGGCTGCACGACGCCGTCGCGGAGCAGGACTTCGTTGCCCCCCACGGCGACCGCGATCTTCCCGGCGTCCGAGCGTGGCGCGTAGGTGACGCCGGCCGCGTCACCCGGCCGCAGCGCGGCGAGCGCGTCCGCCCCGGCTTCGCGGGCCAGCAGCACCGTCGTCCCCGCCGGGATCGGGCCGTCCGCCGGCTGCTCGCGCACGGCGGTGACCACACCGTCGCGGAGTTCGGCTTCCCGCACCCGGGACGCCTCGGCCACCGAGGTCGCGCGCCCGGAAGCGCCCCACAACGGCGTGTAGACGCCGATCGCGTCGGCGCCCAGGACCGGGCTGTTGAAGTTGGTCGCCCGCACCGTGCCGCCGGGCAGCGTCACGGTGGCTTCGAGGAACACCGAAGCCAGCGCGGCCTTGCCGGCGTCGGTGATCGACGCGGTGAGGTTGTGCCCGGCGGCGGGGGCGGTCTGCAGCTGCCCGTGGTCGATGCCGACGCCGATCGGCGCGCCGGTGGCGCTGATGTCGAAGAAGTCGCCGTTGACGCCGGCCACCGCGCCCGCCCGAGCGATCTGCTGCGACAGCGGCGTGCGCGCGGAAACCGTCCCGGGGCTCAGGTACCTCGGCTCGAGCACCTTGCTGCCCAGGTCGACGGCGAGGGTGTCGCCGCGGATCCAGCCGGTCGGGTCGAACCGGTCGAACTGGGTGAGGTTCAGGCCGGGCGCGACTTCGGTGGTCGCGCTGCCGGTGACGAGCCCGTCATCGGGATTCGCGGCAGCGAAGCCGGCCGGGCCTTCGTGGGCTGACGACGCGGCGGGTGCGGCCTCCACCGGGGGCGTGCCGAGCGGCGCGGCCAGGGGGTCGGCGTGGGCGGGAACGACGAACGCCGTCGCGAACAGGGTGACGAACGGCAGCACTGTGTGTGACTTCTTCACCGAGTACCCCAGTATCGAGTGAGAGTGACCCGGACCAGCACAGCGCAGCGGCACGGCCGGGGGAAGACTTCCCGGTGAACGCCGCCTGAATGGTCTAGAACACCCTCATGGGGTCAGCGGTGCGGCGAGGAGCGCTTCCGCGGCCTCGCCGGTGGCGCGCGGGTCCGGCCCGGTGCGCTTCCACAGCCGCAGCAGGAGGTCGCGCGCGGAAGCTTCGACGCTCGCGCCGCCGGAAGCGGCGGGGCCCAGCGCGGGCGGCTCGCCGGGGTGAACGGTCCAGACGTCGCCGGTGTCGGTGGCGCGCAGGGTGACCGGCCCGGGCAGCCGGGGCACGGCGTGCCAGCGCGTCACCCGCGGCAGCATCGCGCCGAGGACCTCGTCGACGCCGTCCGCGGCCACGGCGGGGTCGAGCACGTGGTCGCTGCCGAGGTCGGCGAGGTGGATGGCGGTCTCGTGCACCTGGCGGCGGTACCAGAAGGCCTTGGTCTTCCCGGTGCCGCCGAAGTGCCAGCACGGGTCACCGGGCTCGGCGGCCTCGAGCTCGACGAGCAGGAGCCGCGCACTTTCGGCGTACCACGACGCCAGGTCGCCACCCGCGCCGACGGCGAAGTCCTGCGGGTGCACCTCACCGGTGCGGACGACCGTCGCGGCCCAGCGGTGCACGTTGCCCAGGTGCGTCGCGAGGTCGGTGACGGTCCAGCCGGCGCAGTCGGGCACCGCCGCGGCCGGGTCGGCTGTCCGCAGGGCCTCGGCGAACGCGCCGGTCAGCTCGGCCAGCACCGGGAGGTAGTCGCGCGGTGCGAACGGCATCGTCGTCATGCGGGCTCCAAGGAAGAGGAAACCGGGGCCACGCGGACGTGGCCCCGGTTCACGGCATCACAGGTCGGGGAACCAGAGCTTCAGCTCGCGCTCGGCCGACTCCGGCGAGTCCGACCCGTGGACCAGGTTGTACTGGGTCTCCAGCGCGAAGTCGCCGCGGATGGTGCCCGGGGTGGCCTTCTCGACCGGGTCGGTGCCGCCGGCCAGCTGGCGGAACGCGGCGATGGCGCGCGGGCCCTCGACGGCGAGCGCGACCAGCGGGCCCGAGGTGATGAACTCGAGCAGGTCGCCGAAGAAGGAACGCTCCTTGTGCTCGGCGTAGTGCTCCTCGGCCAGCGCCTGCGGAACGGTCCGCAGCTCGAGCGCGGCGAGCTTGAGGCCCTTGCGCTCGATCCGCGAGATGACTTCGCCGACGAGGCCGCGCGCGACGCCATCGGGCTTGACCAGGACCAGCGTGCGTTCAGTCACGACGGTATTTCTCCTTGGTACGGGTGCGTATCGGTGCGCGCGAGCCTAGCCGACCCTGCTCAGCGCCCCGCCGGGTGCAGTGTCTTCGACCACAGCGACGCTCCGGTGGCGTCGCGGAGATCGACCGTGAGGTCGCCACTGGCGCCGTCGACGTTCAGCTCGCCGAAGTGCTGGAAGCCGTCGATCGGGGCCGTGTTCGCCGCCGGCGGGGCGTGCACGAACACCGCCTGCGGACCGAACGTCGGGTCCAGCGCGTTCGGCCCGAACGCGCCCGCGTTCAGCGGGCCGGACACGAACTCCCAGAACGGGTCGAAGTCCTGGAAGGCGGCCCGGTCGGGTGAGTAGTGGTGCGCTGCGGTGTAGTGGACGTCCGCGGTCAGCCAGACGACGTTGCGGACGCGGCGGCGCTGGATTTCCCGCAGCACCCACGCCAGTTCCGTCTCCCGGCCACCGGGTGCACCCGGCAGGTTGTTCGCCACGGCTTCGATGTTGGTGCCGTCCGGGACGACCAGGCCCAGTGGCATGTCGGCCTGGACGATCTTCCAGGTGGCCGTGCTGCGGCCGAGCGCGTCGGCCAGCCAGCGGGCCTGCGCGTCGCCCAGGATGTAGCCGGGTTTCGTCTGGTCCGCGGTGTTGGCGTTGCGGTAGGTCCGCATGTCCAGCACGAAGATTTCGACGCGCGAGCCGTAGGTGAAGCTGCGGTGGACGCGGCCGTCGACGGCCCGGCGCGAGTCGATCGGGTGCCACTCGTGGAACGCCTGGTACGCCCGCGGCGCCAGGACGTCGACGCGCTTCTCGGTGTAGGCCGGGTTGTCGAGGATCTTGCCCGGGTACCAGTTGTTCAAGACCTCGTGATCCCACCAAGCGCGTCAACCAACTACACTGACAAGGCGTCTACCAGCGAGGATACCGACCATGAGCGCACCGGCACCCCGGAAGAAGCGGCGGTTCAAGAAGCAACTCAGCGAGCGGCCGGCGGTTGTCCCGTTCGACCCTGAGGGCGACGCAGCGTTGTGCTACGTCCGTCAGTCGCACTTCTCGGACGAGAGCACGTCCAGCGAGTCGCAGGTAGGCGACACGCACCGGTGGACGAATGCCTACGGCATCCCGATCGCCGAAACCGTCCAGGACCTTCACGTTTCCGGCGACTTGGAGCCCGAGAAGCGCGACGGGTTGAGGCTCTGGCTTTCCGACGCGCCACCGAAGCCGTGGAAGACACTAGTCGTGTCCAAGCTGGATCGTTTGGTGCGCAATGTGATGGACGCGCTGACCTTGCTGGAGTGGCTCCGGGCGCGTGGAAAGCGGTTGATCTGCATTGCCGAGGGCATCGATTCCAGCAATTCCATGTCCGAGTTCATGATTACTCTGATTGCGGCGTTCGCTCGTATGGAACGAGAGCGCATGAGGGAGCGCTTCCGTTCGGCCAAGGCCCGGCTCAAGGAAGCCGGTCGCTGGGGTGGCGAAGGGCACATCTACGGAACCATGCCCGTCGAACTACCCGGCGGCGGCTGGATTCTCGGACTGGACCCCGTCGCGGTCAAGATTCTTCACAAGCTGTCGAAGATGGCGCGATCGGGGACACGCCTTATCGACATGGCTCGCTGGTTGAACGAAAATCAGGTCGTGACGCCGCGAGACAGGCAATTGCAACTGGGAGCCGAGCGGCGCGGTGAAGATCCCGCCAAACTTGAACTACGAAGGTACGAATGGCAGGGCAACACATTGGGTCGCCTGCTCACAGATCCAGCCTTGGTGGAGTTCGGAATCTTCGAACCCGCCGAGCAAGCCGAGATAGTCGCCCGACTGGAAGAGAAGTCGAAGCGGAAGACCCGAGGCAGCAACCGGCCATACGAGTTCTCCGGCATCCTCGTATGTCCGGAGTGCTCAGAAAATCTGTGGCACCGACTGACCGTCGTGAAGCGGGGCGGCAAGAACGGAAAACCAGCGGTCGAATACCAGTACAGGTTCTGGCAATGCCCATCACGCAAGCACGGCCCGGCCATGAACGCGGAAGAAGTAGAGCCGTTGGCCACCCAAGCGTTCTATAAGATTTTCGCAATGGTTCCCGTTCGCGAGCGCATCGTTTTGCCGCCGACCAACCACGCCAACCAGATAGCGAAGCTGGAGCGGGAGTACGGCAAGCTGATGTCCGGAGTCGCGCGAGCCAACTCAGCGGAGGACCGACGCCACATCATGGAAGACGGGGAAAAGATTCTTGCCGACATCGACACTCTAAGGGCACTTCCAGCCGATCCCGGAGGCGTGCAATGGGTTCCCACTGATCGGACCTGGCAGGAAGAGTTAGCAGGGATGTCACCGGAAGACCGCCGTCTCAGGTGGCTTGAACTAGGCTTCTCGTTCGCAGTGCAGAAGCGGTCAGACGGCACGTGGCGGGCCGGGTGGCGTCTACCGGATGGCTGGCGAGACGCCATGCCGGAAGTAGCCGAGTGGTACAACCACGGTGCCAACACCAACGAGACGATTGAAACCACCGAGATACTCGACGTGCCAGCTCCACAAACCACTGAGCCCCGAGACGCCGATTGACAACAGCGCGGGTACCCGAAGCCGCCACGGCCGATTCCTCGCCGAACAGGCCATCTCAGGCACAGTAAGTGCCGTGCTAGCTTGACCGCAGAAATCAGCAGGACTGCCACGAGCACCGATAACAACACTCAAAGCCCTCGCTTCAGCGAAGGCGCTTTCGGTATGCATCAAATTTCTAGAGCCGCAGTAAAGTGCTCACTCTTGTTCACCGAATGTCAACTTTCCATCCTTTATGATCCAGCCTGGCGGCCAGGTGCACTTAGCCCGGGATTCGACCACGGAAGCACCGTTCAAGTTGATTATTTCGCCGCTTCCTATCTCTAGGTCGGCAAATTGAACGCGATCAAGCTTCCCTGCGCCGGTAAATTCGGAATCCTGAAAATTCGCGCCTTTATTAAAGGTAGCCCCGGAAAATATGGCAGTCCTTTGGAAAGCTGCTTCTTCAAAGGACGGCAGCTCTACGAACGTCGATTCCCTGAAGGTTACCGCTCCTCGGAATTCGTCGTTCATAAAAAGGGCCTTCTGGGCAAATTTGACACCCCTGAAGCTTGTGAAACGACGGAAATGAGATAAGTGAATGTGAAGCTCCGCTTGAAAGTCGACCCCTTCAAAGCTCACTCTCTCGAAGAATTTGGTTATCGCAAAGTTGGCAAAACCGCGAAATTCTGCCTCATCGAAACGAGCGCGACTCATGAACTTTACGCGCTCAAAGTTCACTTGACCCTGGAATTTAACCCTACTAAATACGGTCGGCCGGTAGAATGTCGCCCCTTCGAAATTGACTTCTGAAACTTCACATTCCGTTAGGTCAAATTCAACCAACGACGCATCTCTTAGATCGAGCGTGATGCCTGGCCAATAGCTCGATCTATCATATGGTGCTAAGTGCCGCCTCAGGATACCCTGTGCAGTTCTTCGGACATCCAGTTCAAGTCTGCGAGAGGCGATTAATTCGTCGTCGTCATTGGCTTCCGTGACTGTCGCCTCTTCTTCGGAGTAACCGTACATATCTTCAAGGTGGCGCCGGTCTTCGGGGTCGATTTTCAAGGGTGGCGGAATATATGGCTCTCGCAGGTATGCACATATGCGATCTACTACCGTTTGCTGCAAGCTGGGGTGCGCCTGCGCAAGTCGTTCCAGATCCGTAAGGCCGCCGATGCGAACCGCAGCTTTATCGCTTCCAAGTTGTTCGCTGGACTTGGCGGACAATTCGTTGATTTCCTTAGCTCGGTCCGCTGCAAGCTGTCTATAGTGCTCTCGCTGGCCCAGGCGAAGCCTTTCAACCGCGACGACCGCCGCAAGGACCGCCAGGATAGCCGCCGCGCTTTTCCAGCCAGTGTCGAAGGCGTCTCGATGTTCAGCGCGCGTGCTTCCCCACAGTATCGCGGCGACGACAAAGCCGCCTATTGCGCTTGACGGGAGCGCGATCCCCAGCCACCACCACGAGAATGGACGCGGGGTGGAGTCACTGTTCGGAGCCATGCCACTATTTCATCACGCGGGTGTTGTTCGGGCACTATGCCGCCCGTGTCGGCGCTTGGCGTCTCGACAGACGCGGTGGCAATGCCGCAGACCAAGGCGCAAGCTGGCGACATGCGTGGAGGGTTGTTTCTAGACCGTCTGGCCGCCTCCGGGGAGCGAGCGGCGGAGCGTGGTCAGACACGGAATCTGCGTCGGGCAGCGATTGAGCGCGCGATACGGCTCCCCCTGCTGAGCGGTACCGCTGTACTCGCGGTGGTGACGTGGTGGTCGTCCGGTTGGGAAATGTGGCCGTGGCTGTTCGGCGGGTTCGGAAAGCTGGTGGTGATGTTACTGCTGGGCCGAGGCGTGCCGCTGTCGTGGCGACTACCGGTGCCGCTGCCCGCCCAACGGCAGAGCGCCCCTTCGCCACGTGGCGAAGGGGCGCTCTGCCATCACTCCAGGACTGGCGTCGCCGGGAGCAGCGCGTCACATATCGCGCCGATCTTGGCAGCTACCTCCTGAAGATCGGCGCCATCGACAGTGACCCACAACGCGCCGTCAGGCCCCGGTGTGAGCGTCACCGGCGGGTAGCCCCGCTTGGGCGGTGCCGACCCGCCTGCGGCCTGTTCAGGCTCTGGTTCGGTGGTGCCCTGCCAGACGGGTCGACGCCGGTCGGTGTCCGGCTGCTGCTTTGCACTGTCCAGGCTGTTGCCACGATCTCCGTCAGACGTGTCGTCTTTGTTGGTTCCTCCGGCGCCGTTAGGGCGACCGTCCTCTGCGTCGCTGTGGTAGTTGGGGTCATGGTCGCTGCCTCTCCGATGACGGTGCGCTGTGATCTGGTAGGTGGTGCCGGGATGGTTGGGCAAAGGGCGAGTCACCTCCCCTCGTCCGGTCGGCGGGGCGACAGGGAGGGACCTTCGCCGGTCTCGGGATTGCTCGGGTTTCGGCCTGATCCGGGGACTGGTCGGCGGGGCGTCTCTGGAGTCCCTGAGCCGTGTTTCGCCTGGTCAGGACGGGGACTTTCGCCCAGGGACCCGTCAGGGAGAAGTCCCTGAGTCCCCGCCGGGTCCCTGCCCGCATCCCTGATATCTGTGCCCCCGGCGCGGTCGCGGTTGGCGAGTACGGCGGCCACGTCGTCGGCCCGGATCACCTTGTTTCCGTCCGACTTGACCGGCCCGATCCCGTAGGGAGCAAGCGCAGCCGTGAGGTCGCGGAACGCCCACCCCTCGTACTCGCCGGGATCGTGCCGAGCCAACCGGGACAGGATCACCTGAGTCCGCACTCGCTTCTCCCCATCTAGGACCGCCGCAACGTCGGCCAGATGGTCAGCCACGACCGGCGCCGCATCCAGCTCCGGCCGTGCGGTGGATCCGACAGCAAGCCCCGCCTCCTCGATCAACGCGACCGCCCGCACGATGATCGGGGTGACCTCGTCGGCCCCGTCCTCGAACGGGACGTAGAACGTGCGTACCAACTCGAACGTCTCGTCCGTGATGCCGACCGCGACGCAGGTTCCCCGGTCGGTGTTGATCCGTAGTTCGGTCGCGCGGATGCCGGCCGCATACTTGCCAGAGCCCAACAGGCCGTCATTGGCGACCTGATCAGCCACCGAGAACGCGGCGCCGCACGAGACGTTGCGGGTGACCTCCCGGGGAATGCTGTCCTTCGTCGGCGACTGGGTGGCCAGCAGCAGCACAATCCCGTACTTGCGGCCCCGCTTGATCAACCGCACTGCCAGTTCGGCGGCCTTCTTGCCGTACTCCGGGTGCTGGAACAGCTCGTGGCACTCGTCGATCCCGCACACCAACGGGTGCAGGCCGAGCCCGGCCTTGTCGGCGAGCTTGCGCGAGACCTTCGGCGGACGACCCGGCTGCTCTCCGAGAATCTTGCCGCGTCGCTCCATTTCGGTCAGCAAGTCTGCCAGCGCAATCGTTGCCGCTTCGGCCACGCTGTCGTCCATCCCCATTCCGTAGCGGGACAGCCGGGGCCGGAACGGTTCAAAGTCCGGGGACTCGCCCATGACGAACGACCACAGTTCGGCCGTGGGATCCAATGCCGCGCCCAGCAGCAACGTCCGCAGCGCGGCGGACTTGCCTTGCCCGGGACGGCCGCCGATGAGCCAGTTCACTCCGACCAACGGCGCGTTGATCACCCTGCCGCGCTGCGACAGTCCGAACGGAACGCCGTCAAACACGTCGACTTGTCCATCGTGGACCAGTGGCCATTCGCCGGCCCCGCCCCGTAAGACGCCCTTATCGGCGACCCACAGGTCAAGCACCCCGTCTTCGTCTCCTTTGGTAGGCCATGTTTCCAGCGATGCCCGACCGAGGTTCGCCGCCAGCTTCGACCGACGCGCGGCGACCATGTCGGCGGTCACCCCGAGCGGCAACCGGACCTGAGCGAACGTGCCGTCACCGTCCTTACGCGCGGCCACGGTGTAGACCAGCTCCCCGCCGTCACGGTAGAACCGGTCAAGCGGCGCGATGCCCAGATGCGCCAGCGCCTTGGAGATCATCCGTTCGTCAATCCAGGAGTCGGCATCTTCACGGTCCGGGCGGACCAGCCATCCGGCACCCGGGGCGCGGTCGCGTCCTTCGAACGCTGCCGCCACCGCCCACACCATCGGAGCCGCGATCAGCAGCAGCGGCACGACGACCGTGAGAGCCGACCACGCCACTTCCACACCCGTGTATACGTCGACCAGCCACGGCCACATGTCCGCCCGGTCCATCACCGAATCCACCAGCCACAGCACCCCGGCGACCGGTCCGGCGAACCGCAGCGTGATCGCCACCCGGCGCAGCACGATGCCCAGCCGCGCCCACCGCGCCGTGGCATCGGACCGGATCAGCTCCTGCGCGACGCGGCGCGCTTCAGCGTCTCCGGACAGCCGAGCCCGGCGAGCGTCGGCACGGAGATCGGCGTAGGTGGCCCAGTTCCAGAACTTGACCAGCCACCGCCAGTTCCCGCGCAGCACGAACCACACCAGCCGGAGCACGTCCAACGGAGCTTTCCGCACCCGGTAGGCGGACACCGACCGCGCCCGCAACACTGAACCGGATCGCCACACTCGGCACGCCCAGGCCACGCACCGCTGCCACGGGCCACCCCGTCGGCCGGCTGTCCGAGGGCGCGGCTGCGGCAACGTGTCGTCGATCAACTCAGCGTCGAGCACCGGGCCGACGTGTTCGACGTCCCGGCCGCCGCTGCGGGCCAGCGCGGCAAGCTCGTGGTCCTCCCGGTTCGGTTCAGTCATTGCCGCGCACCCCCCTTGCCGATCTCTGCGGAGAGCGCGGCGGCGAGCCGGAAGGACAGTCCCCGGGAACATCCCGTGGTCTCCCGCACCCACGCCGGGGTGATCTCCACACCGGGCGTCCAGGTGGCCCGGGCGTCGGCGAGGTAGTCGGCGAACAGCTTCCGCCGAGCCGGACGTTCCCGACGCGGCTCCGGTGTCACCGGTTCAGGACCTGACACGTTCTGCTCACTTGCCAGGTCGGTCGGTTCGTGATCAGGCCTGTTCGGTTCGTGGACCAGCACGGTCGATCCTTGAACCCCGACCGCTTCACCGGGCTCCGCCTGATCGGTGGCGTTCATGAACGCCACCGACACGGCTTCGGTGAGCTTGTCCCGCAGGTCGGTGACCGCCTCGGCAGCGACGAACACGACCAGCGGCGGAACGGAGTGCAG
Organism: Amycolatopsis sp. NPDC058278; assembly: GCF_042881395.1. Lineage (NCBI taxonomy): Bacteria > Bacillati > Actinomycetota > Actinomycetes > Pseudonocardiales > Pseudonocardiaceae > Amycolatopsis > Amycolatopsis sp. NPDC058278. The sequence continues at coordinate 41,475 of NZ_JBHVXZ010000047.1, forward strand.
GACCACCCCGGCCGGCGACCCGGCCGACCACGATGACCAGGTGTTCATGACGTAGGTGGCTGCGAGCGTGAGCCACTTCGCCGCCCGTACCCACGCTCCCGTGTGCACCTGGTACCGCGCGGTCACCTGCTCAGCACGCAGGATCGCCAGCAAAACCAGACACACGGTCGGATCGAGTAGCCACGCCGTCAGCCACGGCAGCGACCCGAACTCGGCCCCGGCGGCCGCGAACCACTGCACGTTGGCCGTGGTGAAGGCCAACCCGAGCACGATCCCGGACCAGCACAGGCGGTCCACCTGTGCCCGGACCCGCTCTACCCGCAGCGCCACCACGTCCGGGTGGGTCTGCCAGCGACGGACGTCGGCTGCCTCAGCCGCGTCTTCGGCCAGCCGCCGCGCCCGCCCCTCCACGGCAGTCGTCTCGTTCTGGTTAGTCGTGGTCATGGGTGACCACCACCCCGGCGGCGCGTGCTGGTGGTGTCCATGGACGTGACTGTCAGAACACGCGTCAGGACGTAGGCCGCGATCAGGTCCGGCACTCCGAGTACCACCAGGACCAAGGTCGGGTTATGCACGTGCGTGATCACGAGCCACTGAACGCCCGTGAACGCCGCGCCCGTGAACAGCACCCGCCCGGCCAGCGACACCACCCGGGAACTTGCCCGCGCCGCGTCGGCGGCCCGGCGAGCCTTGCGGGCGCTCCAGCGCCAGACCATGAACAGAGCCAGCATCACCCCGACTCCGGCGAGGATCTGTGTCGGCGTGAGATTGACCGTCATCGCGCCTCACCACCCCGGCGGCGCACCCACACCGGATGCAGGGCACGCCGATCGGTGTCCGGCAGCGCGCCCCACACCCCGACCGTGTCTGGCCCGGCCATCCGCAAGTCCAGCTCTCGACATTCGTCGATCACCGGGCACCCGGCGCACATCCCGGCAGCCAACTCCCGGTCCGGCGAGCCATCGCCGGACAGCTTGGGCATGTCGGCCCGGTCGAAGGCCCAGAAGCACAGACCGTTCCTGGTCACCACTTCGTTCAGCACGTCGTCCGGCACGTCGGCGTACCGATCGAGCTGGGCGGCCATCTCCTCGTAGTCGTAATCGGTCATCGCGCACCGCCGCTCAGCACGCGCCGCAACTCCGTCGCCGGAACTACCAGCTGGGAGCGCCGATGCACCGCACGAAGCACGCCACTGCGGATTGCGGAGCACACGCAGGACTCGGTGACACCGAGACTCCAAGCGGCCTGACGGATGGAAAGAAACGCCGAAGAAGCGGCGCCGTGTGTTGTGGTTTTCATCAGTGTTGACCCTTACTATTGGCTCCGACCCTGCGGTTTGCGGGCCGTGCCATCAAGTAAGCCGTCAACGCGAGATAGCGACTATGTCGGCGCGTGAATAAAGGATCCTACGAAGGAATATGCGCAGGTCGAGGCCATGTTCAAGCCACGCGACATTCCAGAAAAGAATATTGAACGCCGAGAATATTCTCTGTCGGAATATTGTGTTACTGGGCGCGCTTGACGTCGGCGAACATCTCTCGGAAGTCCGCGCCTGCGTTGGCGCCATAGGTGTCCAGCTCGTGCTCTAGCTCGCTGGACACCATGAGCAGCGTCGGACGGCTCTGACGGCCGTTCTGAAGCGCCTCGATGCCCAACGCGGCGGCCTCGTCGACGTCACCGCGCCTGGCGGCGATCACGGCGAGCGTGAGCTGTGCTTCCGCTATGCGCATAGGTGCCATCGGAACGCCTTCGGGGTTGACGCTCCGACGCATGACTTCCTCAGCGTTGCGCTGGGCAAGTTGGTCCTCGCCGACCAGTCGGTAGGTGTCCATCGCGTAGAAGTCCCACTTGTCCGGGTCGACCACAAAGTGATTATCCGGCCTGTCGGGGAACGGCAGCCGTCCCAGCAGCTCGCTGCCAGCGTCGAGGGCCTTGTGAACTTCCTCGACCATTCCCATGCGAGCGTAGGCTTTCGCTTGCTGGCCGTAGAGCTGCACCGCAACGGAATGCGAGGGCGCAGCCAGAGCGCCGGACTCAGCCGCCGGAATCACGGCGCGATAGTTTCCGGCTGTCAGATGGAACCACGCCAACATTTCATGCGCCCAGCCGACGATGCCGGGATCTCCAGCTTCCTTGCCGAGTTCCAACGCCATACGTCGGGTGGCCTCGGCGGCACGCGCGTCGCCCACGTCGTACTCAAGGCACCCCACCAGAAGCGCCAACATCCCAGACTTGGTGAGCACCTCACGGTGCTGGCCCAGCGATAGGCGGTTTTCGAGCAGCTCGGTCATCTTGCCGAGCCACTCCTTGCCCGTCGTCATGAGCTGACGGGCATCCGCGTGAGGGTAGTCGCAGCACAGCTGCTCAACGGTGATGTCCAAGGCATCGATGGTGGACGAATCGATTGCTGACGCACGGACCCGCCGAAGCAGTTCGAGTGTGTCCATGCCGGTGTTCACGACAAGAAGTTCGTCCCGCGCCTCGGGAGTGACCAAGCCGCTGGGCCGCGAGTCACCGGAGTTCAGACGTTGACCCACTGAGAGGTGCTGAAATCTCAAGCGGCTTTGGCCGGGGAAGTCGAACCAGAGCAGATGCTGAGGCAGGTGAAGAATCTTCGCGTAATTCCGGAGCGTCTCAAGGTTCTGCTCAGGCTTGCCGTTCTCCAGCTTGCTCACCTGAGCCTGAGTGAGCCCGAGCCACCGCCCCAACAGCTCCTGATTCAACGCCTTGCCGAAGAGCTGAAGGTGACGCGGGTGGTTTCGATACGCCTTGAACACCTTGCCGATGTGCTGGCTTTCGAAGGCGGCACGAAACTCGTCCGTCTCGAAGAACTCGTTCCTCAATTGGGCGGGAGGCGTCCGAAGCTGGTCGCGTTGCTCACGGTGGCACTTGCTGCACAGGCGGGCCGTGTTGTCTGCGGCAAGTGCCGACCCACACCCCTGGCAGCGACGGCCGCCGGAAGTGCCGGCCGCACGATGCTGCGGACCACCGGGTGAGCTCATCGGTTCCCCTCGCCTAACAGGTGCCTGCCTCCCTCTGACCAGCGTACATAGGGCGACAGGGTCTCACCAGCGAGTGAGCCACGTCAGAGCGGAATCGCCGTTCCACCTGGCGTTATGCCGCTCTCGGCATGTCACATGCCGAGAGCGATATAGACGAGCCTGTTGCACAGCGTGACGGTTGGGGCGAAGGCGAGCACGTGCCCCGCGCGCCTGGCCCTGAACCGCTCCCCGACCGAACGGCGACGTGACACATGCTCCTGACAGCTTCGCTTACCACTGGCGTGGCCCGCGTCACGAGCGGAATGCTGGAATCGACTCGACTTGTCAACGAGATTCTGAGAACGGATCATGTCGACTGGGAGACCACACTTATGGTCGGGGACGTCGAATTTCACCGAAGCAAAGATGGGCCCTTCCCCGACCATCAGCTTCGGATCAGCGTCCGGCCATCGGCCGGTTTTGCAGCCCTGAACTACATGGATAACCACGATCGAGAAATGCCGATCGCAAACTCTTTCAACCCGAAGCGCCCTCTGCCTGATGTGAACCTAATATTCAACGGCACAACGGGCGCAGTGTTCCCCCGCGCGGCGGCCATCCCAATCCCCGATGCGCGCGCAGCCTTGATCGAGTGGCTGAACACCCGAAAACGACCAACCTGCATCGAATGGCGTCCCTATGACTCATACTAACGATCTCGACCAACACTTGTTCGTGACATGGAGTCGATGCCTTTTAGACAGCCATGACCACGCGATCACGGATGAAGAGTTTGCGCGTGGCGTACAGCGTCAAGAAGGATGGTTCGTTGCCCTGTGCGGGCATGAGTTGCTGATCACATCAAGCCTCATACCACCAGCTCCACCCTGCCCGCACTGTCGTGCCTATGTCGCTGCACGAGCAATCCTCCGCAATGCGAACGCGCAGCCCGAAATACCTTCGCCCAGGAAAAGTCTGCGAAAACGGCTCTTCCGGCAGCGCCGATGGTCGTCCGCCGCTGCGTGCCCTCCACGTGGCGGCGGACCTGAAAGTCCGGCGGGGACGGTCTGCCCCTCGACCGTAGCCGTCCCCGCCGGACGCGACTCTCACGGAGCCGAGCGATGACGACACGACTCGTCCTTGGACGCCCACTGCCGGGCGTTGTGGGCGAGACTCGCCGCGTGGTCCACATATTCGAATTGGCGGAGCAGGAACTTTCTTCCGATCGGCTGATCGCAATGTGCACCGCGTCGTTCAGCTCCGGTCAATTGGAATTGATCGACCGCCCCACGGGCTTACCCTGCGAGTCATGCTTGCGGCGGACTCCCAGCGCTGAGCCTGAGGTACCGAACGAAATATGGCCTTCACTTCCGCCCGGTTCGGACGGCGAGTGAGATGGAAGAAGAAGACCAAAAGTCGCCCCTTGACGATGCGTTCCGACAGCTATCGAGAGGACGCAAGGCCGGCGAACCAATGACAGATGAGGACCTAGCGGCCGCGCAGCGCGTTGTAAACGCCTTTTGGCCGCGATTTCAATCTTCACGACCGCTGCCTAAGCGGTGGCGTTAATGGGAGCAAATTTGACTAAGCTGAAAGCGGGAGCCGCCTCCACGAAGCCCGGTTGGCCGGGTGTATTCGCGCTTGGCATTGCACTCCGCCGCACACGGATGGCGAGAAGGATCTCATTGCGAGTTCTCGCTTACCGAGTGGGTATTCACCCTGCCGTACTGTCCGCATGGGAACTCGGCGTGCGCGCCCCTAAGCTTGAGGACGTCGCACGCCTGCTTGGCTGCCTCCACGTCAAGAAGGCCGAATACCAAGGGATTATTGAGATTTTCCGTCAGATTGACGGGCCGACGCTCATCGAACCAGTTTCGGATATTGCTTATCCGTTGCTCTGGCACTACGAGATGACCGCAACCAGGATCTTCGAATGGGCTCCCGCACTTGTGCCCAACCGGCTCCAAACCGCTGATTACACTCAGGCAATACTGAACAATAGCCTTCTCAGCGAAGATGAGGCGAGTCGCCACTCGCTCGCCTGCGCGGCGCGCCCGAATATTGTCAACGGTTGCCCCTCGGGAATTTTCACCTTCTTCCTAGGCGAACCCGCCTTGCGAAGCGTTGGAGGTACCCCACAGGTGATGCTCGACCAACTTCGCTATCTACAGAAAGTCAGCGAGCTTCCACATATCAAGGTACGCGTGATTCGCGGTGACGCCTCTACCAACCTCGTACCACCGTTCTCGATTTACGAATCAACCAGAACAGGAGCGACTACGATCGTTCACCAGAACCTCCACGGAGTCGTCTACGACGCAGAGCCGAAAAGCGCCGGCCGCCACCTGTCGACAGCAAAAGCAATACAGGCAAAAGCGGCCAGCGAATCCGATTCAATGCGGATGATCACCGCAACCATCGACCAATCACGTCTCCATTAGTCGACAGTTGCGTAAGGCCCGTACGATGACGTTGCGGCGATCCGCGGATGGCTCTACACCTAAACCCTGCACCGGGCGAAATACTAGAACGGGAATGTATTTTCGTCCAAGCCGGTCAGGTCCCAACTGGCGACCTCCGCAAAAGTCTCCGTGACGGTCACGACGAAAGTGAGGACTCCAGGCAAAGAACCGCTCGCCAGTCGGCGGGGCGACCTCAAATTTGCGCGCCTCGGGACCAACCGACGGAACTAGCTCAAGTTCACGAAAGGTCATCTCTGGGTGACGAAGAAAAACTTGAGGCGCTGGTATCTCGGTGCCGCCGATGGTGAACGTACGCGGGGCGATGACGATGACCTGAGGCGGCGTACTTGAGGGCACAGTGGCCGGCTTGATATTGCGATAACTTCGCACTATCTCGCCTTCGTACATGAGTCGCAGACACCGGAGTTCAACCCGGTCACCGTCGTCGTATGACTGATGACATGGCGCAAACTGCTCGCCCAGCTTCGCCTCAATCGCAATGATGTCACTTAACACCTCAGCGCTAACCTGAGTTTGCGCGAGTTGTTCATCCGCAAGAGTGAACGGCTTAATACTTACAAAGGTTTGACCGTGGACATTAAACTGCATTGTCGTCGCGTGATGCATCTGAAGCTGCAGGATTGCATCCGCCATCATAAGCTGGTTCGTTGAGTCAAAATTCAGGAGCTCAACGTTGATGGGGCGGATTCTGCTCTCTTCGACCTCAAAGCTGAATTTGAACATGACGCAACCAGCCACCAGGACATCCCACCGCATGACGTTGCCCTCAGTGTGACGATGGGCCACAGCGGCAGCGTAGGTGGCTAGGACTGATCCGTCTGCATCCGCGAGAACCACTTCTACGTGGTTAGTCGGCGTATGGCGCAGGAGGTCGGTCAGGGTAAGCGGCTGCCACTCCTCACCGAGCCCGATTTCCATCTGACGAAGATCTGGCATGGCAGTACCGACGGGAGCGACCAGCAGCCTAACCTCCTCGCGAAGTTCAGCAACACCGATGCTGACATCTTGCTCCCACGGCTGGCCATCGATGGTGATCACCCCGGCGTCGCGGAGCTCTTCGACAAATCGCAAGGTACTGACAGCCAAAGCTGCCACATTGGAAAAGTATCGGACAGCCGCCGCATACCGTTCCCGAAGCGGGAACTGCATAGCTTGTTGTTTCGGACCTCTGGGGTCAGCGTGAACTAGGTCAGCGTAAAGCCATGCGGCCGCCAGTTGCGTATCAGACACCAGCGGACTGGCGTCCGATCCGTCCGGCCGCATGAGCTGCATGGAGTACGCCTGCGACTCGACACCTTGCAGCTCTACAGCCTCCCAGGCCCTAGCCAACGCATCGAGTTCCCTCTGCTGCTGTTCGTTCACAATGCCCGACTGTTCGATGACATATTTGAGCGCGATGATGACTTTTTCGTGGTGTATGGGTTCAGATGTGATCGTCAGTGGACGCACTCTGGCCGCGAGCGACTCAAAGACCTCCTCGTCAGGCGGAAGCTGGCGCACGAAGGTCACAGCTCCGGTCACATCCATTCGCGCCGTGAATGACCCGCTGGCGTGCTCAATAAGCTTTTCCCAGTCAGCCACGAGCGAGTGGGCCTGGATGCGACGCGCACGAAGAACGAACTCACTGAGCGTCTTATGGTGATCCGGCTGCCTCGTCATCAGGGAACGATACCTGGCAAGCACGGGTAGTAGCAATCGAGATAAGTACGGTGGGAGTTCAACGCGTACGTCTTGGCGGTAGGCAACGTCCGACGCCAAGGGATCATACCGCGATGGTGGACACGGCCTGAGAGCGAGATACTGCGCGCTCGGGGGTTCGCGCAGGTAGAGCCCAAGTTATGCTGTTGTTAGTTGACGCACGTGGTGGTTCTCCAATCGCATGTGTATACCCCCGTTTCCGCAGATTAAATACTCAAGCTGATATGGCACTAGTACTTAGTATCGCCATTTGGACCAGGTCGCGCGAGCGCCTCTTCAATGAGTGCCAGATCGGCCGCACACGCAATGTAATTGGCCAGGAAAAACTCCTTTGCCTGCTGAAGGTCAGGTGGATCACTAAGTACCGTGGCCCCAAGGTCAACTTTCTTAGAAATTGACTTGGCGGCCTCAAATTTGCGATCTGCGGCAATGTAGTAATCACAATCGCGCTCGTCTGCATTCATCGCTATTACCGGGGTATGCGGACCAGGAAGAGTATCGAAAGCGATCCGATCACCAATGTCAGTCCGAACAAAGCAAACGTTCCGTCGCAACCAAACTTCCACATTAATGGCCAAGTAATTTTGCTGAGCGACACCTGCCCATAGAATAGTACTTAATACCTCAGATTGCAGGTCTCGCGCTAACCCAGAAGTCGAAGGCAAACCACGAGAAATCGCATGATACTCGACAAACTCTTGCAAAAGAGAAGCGTTATCCGGATCGAGAATTACTACTGCGATCGTCCTCTTCGCGCCATCCTCCTTAGACCTACTTCGGAATTCTGATATGACCGACTTCCGCACCCATCGACCAAGCTGACCGTCATGCCTCCATGACTTCGATTCACGCATCGATCTTACTATTCGATCATGACCGTCTCGCGCAGTCATGGGAGTGACTTCGTCAATCTTCGTCTCTATCCGAAGAAGATATCTAGTCAAAAACGTTAGAAACGCCGCGGTCAGCACCGCACCGATTGCGCCTGAAGTTATCTGCTGCAGGGTGACGAGCCAGGTCAGACCCCACTCCTTACTGATCATCTTATTGGCCCATACCCCGCACATCAGCGCCAGCAAGCCGGCCAGCAAAGTAACCCAAATCAGCACTCGACGAGCTTGAACTGACCGAAGGAGGTCTAGCATGTGTACGCCACCTTCCATCATGCGCCCAGCACGGGCATCAGAAGGGAGAGGTTACCTTGCTGCCGACACTTGGATCTAACCAGGAAGCTGAGCAGAGACGTCCCATGAGGATCTACCTAGCTGGTCCATCTGCATCCTGCAAGACGACATATGGGCGATTCTTGAGCGAGAACCTCGGGCTGAGCTATGTGTCAGGCTCGAAAATTCTCGCCCACACATTGGGACGTTGCGACATCGACTGGCTACACGAGCGTTGCGCCACCCAACACCTGAGACGCGGAAACCTAGCCGATTCAATGACGGATCGTCTCCTTTTGAAGATTGCGGCCATAAAGGAACGCGTAGTCCTTGACTCCTGGACACTTCCCTGGATCGCGCCCAGACGCGACGGCGACGTTCGAATCTGGCTAGAAATTGACTCTGGAGCTCGCGCCTCAAACCTACTCTTGCACAACAGGTCACTTCGCAAGTTTGAAGCGGACACCTTGGAAGCATTGTTAAAAACGAAAGATCGCGACAGCGTCGAAAGGTATTCCGAAATGTATGGATTTACTTTTGAGCGATGCGCGCAGACCTTTGATATAGAGATGAACATCACGGGGTGGCTAGCACGGAATCCGCGAGAGTTACATCGGGAACGGCATACTATTCTCACTGCCCTAACTTCTAGTATATCAAGGCAGAGAGCATTAAGGTGGCTAGTATGAAGACACCTGATGCACGCATGTTCCTCGGCGACCGAAGCACTACGGCGAACCTTTTGTCCCAACTACTGGCCGACGTGCAACGCGATGAACTCTCGGCATACTGGCATCCTTTTGGTTTCTTCAGAGTCGAACTGGGCGAAGATACCGACCAAATGCGGCATGCCATCCATGTGTGGCCTCACCATTCGAATGAAGGTCAAGGCGACAATTTTTCGATACATCGGCATCCTTGGCGACTCGAAAGCTTCATTATATCCGGGTCGTTGACCAACACCGTTTACAACGTTGAGATGGGCTCCACAACAGGGCGGCGCGTGTACCTGTCAGAAGTGAAGGTTCAGCACGGATCGTCCCACCTGACGGAAACTGGAGAATTCGGCAAGGTTCTGGACGTAACTCCGACAGTGCAGGACGCGGGCACCTTTTACAGTCTGACTGAATTTGACTTCCACAGCACTACGGTCCCTCCAGACTCCACAACAATTACCTTGATTAGACGAAGCCATCCCGTTGCACCCCACGGCGTTATCCTTGCCAACGACGGCCCAGAGAAGGTCGACTTCGAGCGTCGCGCAGTGGAACCGGCCGTCCTCATGGCGCACATTGAAATGATAAGGGAAAAACTGCGTACCCTTATTTGACGTGGGCACGTACATGACTGACGGAATGCATGTGAGTTCGAGCGCGACGAGCACTGAGACTGCTTCCGTTACGAGACTTCTCCGACCAACGGCAGCAACACAAGATGGATACTCGCTCTGTGTGAGGATAATGGTGTTGTCGGTTGACCCACCTAGTGGTCCGGCGGTCTTATTTGGGACGCGGACTTAGGCGTCGGGTTCCGACGTACCGGGCGGCGTCCACCAGTCCAGAAGTTTGCGGAGACGCTGCACGTTCTCCGAGGTCAAGAGCAGTTCGAGCTTCTCCTCCTGATTGCCGCCGAACACCTTCGTTTCAACAACCAGCCGCCGCAGGTGGCCTCCGAAGGTCGGCGAGTACGAGGAGTCGCCAATCATCCCCAGTTTTGTCACCGTCAAGAGTCCACGCGCAGCCAGATCGGCGCCCATGAGGATCATGTCGGGCGCGCCGGTGTCGCTGGGAGTTAGTCCGCCGCTGGTCACGAGCCATGGCTCCCCCGCGTCCATGGCCGCCTTATGTTCTGAGCAGACGACTGCTTCAACCAGTGGGCCGTCCGGCGGACCAAGGTTGATGATCTCAGCGGGTGCCCGCTGGCATCGTAGAACGCCGCATGGCATCGCTCTCCTCCTCAGCTCGCAGGCGCGTTTCCAGCGTGCCAGCGTAAGCCGATTGGTGGGGATGACAAGCCGCCATGCTGAGCGTTGGACGGGAACCCACTAGTGGGTGACCTCTTCGTACGTCTCGTCGACCTGCCTCAGATAGCGACGTGCGGCAGCCTTCTCACGATCGGCGTTCGGGCGGTCCCTCGCTTCGGAAGCGTCTTCCCTGGTAGCCGCTGATATGCTGTTGTTAGTTGACGCACTTGGTGGTCATCCCACTGGACATAGGCGGGCACCTGCGCGGCGAAGCGCTTGAAGTTGTCGTCGAGCCGGTTGTAGGCGTGCTGGCCGCGGAATTCGTCGAGGGTCTCGGCGACCTTCGACTTCTCCGGGGTGACGACGTTGCGCCAGGTCCGGCCGCCGGGGAGGGTGACGGTCTCGGTGAGTGGGCCGTCGGAGTACACCGTGTCGCCGCTGTGCAGGAACAGGTCCGGGCAGCGGGCGGCCATCGCGGAAAAGATCGTCATCCCGCCCAGGCCCGGGTTGATCCCCCAGTTCTGGCCGACGACGTCGCCCGACCACAGGATCCGCGCGTCGCGGCGGCCCATCGGCGCGGTGGCGAACCGGCCGGTCAGCGGCTCGCTCGTGGCGCGCCCGTCCAGGGCTTCGGCGGTGACGCGGTAGTGGTACTCGGTGCCGGGCGCCAGCGCCGCGACGCGCACGCGGCCGGTGCCGCCGCTGCCGGGGCCCACCAGCGGGCCGGGCACGCGCCGGGCGTGCCGGAACGACGGGTCCCGCGCGATCTCGACGACCAGGCGTGACGGCCGGTCCGCGCGCGACCAGACGATCGCGGAGCCCGGCGTGACGTCGCCGGACTGGACGCCGTGGGTGAGCACCGGCCGGTCGCGGCGGACGAGCGGGACCGCGGCGAAGGCCGTGGGCGGCACGACGAGGCCGGCGGCGACCGCGGAGGCGCCGGTCAGCCCGGCCTTGAGGAGCGTGCGGCGGGAGTGGCAGGTCGGTTCGGTCATGCGCGGTTTCTATCCCGCCGCGGCCAACACCGGCTTGCGTGCGGGTGAACGAACATTGGGGTTTTCCCCCATACCCCGCGGCGATCGCCGTCGGTAGCGTGGTGATCACGACAAGGGGGTACGAATGACGCACATCCGGAAAGCGCTGGCCATTTTCGCGGCTGCGCTCTCGGTCACCACACTCAGCACCGGCGTCGCAACAGCCGGGGAAGACAGCGCGAAAGCCGTCCTGCGCTACACCGAACACGGCATCCCGCACATCGTCGCCAAGGACTTCGCGGGCCTGGGCTACGGATACGGTTACGCGGCGGCGACCGACAACGTCTGCGAGCTCGCGAAGATCTACGTCACGGTGAGCGCGCAGCGGTCGCGGTACTTCGGCCCGGACGGCGAGGGCTATCCATCGCTGTCCGAGGCGAAGAACAACCTGCACAGCGACCTGTTCTTCCAGCAGCTCAACGACTCCGGCGTGGTCGACAGGCTGGTCGCGCAGCCCGCGCCGCAGGGGCCGCGGCCGGAGGTCCGGCAGATCGTTTCCGGCTATGTCAAGGGGTTCAACGCCTTCCTGGCCCGCACCGGCCGGTCCGGGATCACCGATCCGGCCTGCCGCGGCGCGGACTGGGTCCGGCCGATCAGCGAACAGGACTTCTACCGCCACTTCTACTCGATCGCCGTCACGGGAGGCCTGGGCTTCGTCACCGAAGGGCTGTTCGCGGCGCCGCCGTCCGGCACGGCGACCGCGAGCCCGGGCACGGCCGCGCAGCTGTCGGCGAGCCTGCGTGACGGGCTCGGCAAGGGCGGGCTCGGCAGCAACGGCATCGCGATCGGCGCCGAAGGAACCGCGGCGGGCAAGGGCAGCGTGCTGCTCGGCAACCCGCACTACCCGTGGCACGACGGGCGGCGGTTCTGGCAGAGCCAGCTCACCATTCCCGGCCGGGTCGACGTGGCCGGGGCGAGCCTGCTCGGCATGCCGTTCGTGATGATCGGGCACACCGCGGACGCGGCCTGGACGCACACGGTGTCCACACCGGTCACGTTCGGCCTGTTCGAGGTGCCGCTGGCGGCCGGTGACCCGACGACGTACGTGGTCGACGGCAAAGCCGAGAGGATGACCTCCCGCGAGGTCACGGTCCAGGTGCGCCAAGCCGACGCGACGCTGAAGCCGGTCCGCCAGACCTTCTGGTCGACGCGGTACGGCCCGGTGCTGAACGACGTCGGCGGGTTCCCGGTGCCGTGGACGGCGAAGTCGGCGTACGCACTGCGCGACGCCAACGCGACCAACCTGCGCGGGTTGAACACGTGGTTCGAACTCGACCAGGCGCGCAGCACGGCCGACGTCGTCCGCGCGCTCAGCAGCACGCAGGGCGTGCCGTGGGTGAACACGATCGCCACCGACCGAGCGGGCAACGCGCTCTACGCCGACATCCAGGTCGTCCCGCACGTCACCGACGAACTGGCCCGCAGCTGCAGCACACCGGCCGGGCGGGAGACACTCGCCGGCGACGGACTGGCCATTTTGGACGGTTCACGATCGTCCTGTCAGTGGGGTTCGGACCCGGGCGCGCTGGAGCCGGGGATCTTCGCGCCGTCGCGGCTGCCGCAGCAGCAGCGGCGGGACTACGAGCTGAACGCCAACGACAGCGCCTGGCTGGCGAACGCCCGGGCTCCGCTCACCGGTTTCCCGCGGATCGTCAGCGATCAGGACACCGAACGCTCCCCGCGCACCCGCGAAGCGCTGGTCACGGCCGAGGCGAGCAAGTTCACCACGGACTCGATGAAGAAGATGCTCTTCACCGACCACAGCCAGTTCGCCGACCTGGCGGCGGCAGACCTGGCGAAGCTGTGCGCGTCGTTCCCGGGCGGGCAGGCCCCGTCGTCGTCCGGCCCGGTCCCGGTCGGCCCGGCGTGCACCGCGCTGGCGAACTGGGACCACACGTATTCGCTCGACAGCCGGGGTTCACTGCTGTTCCAGCGGTTCGCCACCCGGCTCGGCGGGCTGTCCCGGTTCACCGTGCCGTTCGACCCGAAGGCGCCCGTGACGACGCCGAACACGCTCAACGTCGGGAACGCCGACGTCCAGAAGGCGTTCGGGGACGCGCTCGCGGAGCTGCACGCGGCGGGACTGGCACCGGACGCCCGGCTGCGCGACGGCCAAGCGGTCACACGCAACGGCGAGCGCATCCCGATCCACGGCGCCCAGGGCTTCCTCGGGGTCCTCAACGTGATGACGCCGGTGTGGGACCCGGCACGGGGCAACACCGAGGTCGCACACGGGTCCAGCTTCATCCAGGTGGTGGGGTTCAGCGGGCACGGATGCCCGGACACCTCGACGTTGCTGACGTATTCGCAGTCGGCCAATCCGGCGTCGCCGTACTTCAGTGACCAGACGAAGCTCTACAGCCGGGGTGAGTGGGTGAAGGGCCGGTTCTGCGAAGCCGACATCCTGCGCTCCCCCGCGCTGCGGATCGTCGTGCTGCGCTGAGTGTGAGAGTGGTCAAGCCGGTCTGGCGGTGATGGGCCGGCGGGGACGGCAGCGGGCGTGACCGGTCCGGCCGGAGCCGGCCGACACCTGCTCGCCACGCTGCGCCCCTGGCTCGCCGCATCCGCGGGCTGGAAGCAGAAGGGCAAACCGACCGGGAGATCAAACGCTGCCTCAAGCGCTGCGCTGCCCGCCAACTCGAGAACCCACTCACATCAGCCGCTCGCGCGGCTTGACACCACAGGAACGTCGCCTCGGCGGAGGCGGGCGCTCAGCCGCTCGCCTCCGCCGACAGCGCACGCAGATCGGCGAAGGCCTCGTCGAGGTGCTCGTCCAGGCTGCGCTCGGATTCCCGGATCCAGGCTCCGGCCGCGTGGTGGAAGGTGACCCAGCCGACGTGGGCGGCCAGCGCGGCGAGCCGGTCGCCGACTCCGCGTTCGCGCAGTGCCGCCGCCAGGGCGTCGGCCATCGCCGCGGCCTTGGCCAGGTCGCGCTCCCGCAGCGCCGGGGTCGCGGCGATGACCGCCAGCCGCGGCTCGGCGAACGGCCGGTTCTCCTCCAGGCGGCTCCCGGCCTTGCGGAAGGCGCGGATCAGGACTTCGAGCGGCGGCAGGCCCTCGGGCGCGTCGGCCACCGACCGGGTCAGGTCCGCGCGCAGGGTGGCTTCGCCGTCGAACAGCACTTCGCGCTTGTCCGGGAAGTGCCGGAAGAACGTGCGCTCGGTGACGCCGGCCCTGGCGGCGATCTCGGCCGTCGTGGTCCGGTCGAAACCACGCTGTTCGTACAACTGCAAGGCCGCCTGCTGGAGGCGGCGGCGCGCTTCTTCTCCGCTGCGTGGCACGTCGTCAGCTTACCCGTAGCGTCAGTGACTGACGCTACGCGGTAGGGTCGGTAGCGTCAGTCACTGTCACTACCTCGGGAGCGCGTCCATGCACGTCTTCGTCACCGGCGGTTCCGGCCTGACCGGCCCCGCCGTCGTCGCCGAACTGGTCGCGGCCGGCCACGCCGTCACCGGCCTCGCCCGTTCGGACCGGGCGGCCGCCCGGCTGGAATCGCTCGGCGCCACTCCGCACCCCGGCTCGCTCGACGACCTCGGCAGCCTGCACAACGGCGCCGAAGCCGCCGACGGCGTCCTGCACATGGCCTTCGGCGGCGACTTCACCGACCCCGACGACATGATGCGGCGCGACCGGACCGCGATCGAGACGCTCGGCCGGGCGTTGGCCGGCTCGGGCAAGCCGTTCGTCAGCACGTCCGGCACCCTGGTCATGCCCGCCGGGCGGGTGAGCACCGAGCGGGACGAGCCCGACCCGGCCGGGATCGCGCCCTTCCGGATCGCGGGCGAGCGGGCCTGCCTGGCGTTCGCCGAGCAGGGCGTGCGCGCGAGCGTCGTCCGGCTCGCGCCCACCGTCCACGGCCCCGCGGACCACGGCTTCATCGGCATGCTCGTCGCCACCGCCCGCAAGACCGGGAAGTCGGCCTACGTCGGCGACGGCGGCAACCGCTGGCCCGCGGTCCACCGGCTCGACGCGGCGGTCCTGTTCCGCCTGGCCCTGGAAGCCGCTCCGGCCGGCACTGTGCTGCACGGGACCGCCGAGAACGTCCCGTTCCGGAGCGTCGCCGAGACGATCGGGCGCGGCCTGGACCTGCCCGCGGTTTCGCTGACACCGGACGAGGCCGCCGGGCACTACGCGAGCCCGTTCATGGCCTCGGTCTACGGCTTCGACGCGCCCGTTTCCAGCACTTTCACGCGGGAGTTGCTCGGCTGGTCGCCCACCCGGCCGACCCTGCTCGACGACATCGAGCACGGCGACTACCTCCGAGGGCGGTCCTAGCACTATATCCGGATATGCGGATATAGTGCGCGCATGCGTGTTCTCGTGGTGGGTCAGGGCCCGGTGGCCCGGGTGCTGGCGACGTCGTCGGCCGAGAGCCACCAGGTCGGGTTCGCGGTGCGCGAGCGGACGGCGGAGTCCCGGCTCGTCCGGACCCGCCGGCTGCGCCCCACCCGTCCCGTCGAGCAGCGGACGGTCGACCTGGTGACGGCCGGCGAACGGGTATCGGGCTGGGACGTGGTGATCAGCACGGCCTCGCCCGCCTCACCAGGCCTCGCCGAGCTGCTCGAGCAGTCGCCGATCGTCGCCGCGGTCACGCAAGCGCCGTCTGAGGTCGAGCTGCTTCGCGAGCTGGCGGGTGACCGGCCGTGGGGCCTGGTGGTGCCCGAGTTCTTCGCCGGCGGCACCGATCCGACGTGGTGGTGGCCGCCCGGGCGGGTCCGGTTCACGATCGCCGGTCCCGCGGCGGCGCCCCTGCGGTCCCTGTTCGGCGACGGGAAGTGGTCGCGATCCGCACCGCTCGCGGCTCCGCTGGGGTCCGCGGCCGCGACGATGCCCATCGTGGCCGGGCTGCACGCCGCGGACTTCGACATCGCGGCGGCTCGCCGGAACTCGCGGAGCCTCGCGCTCGCCGCGACCCAGGCACGGAACGCGGTCGCGGCCGGGTTCGGCGGTCCGAGCCCGCGTCCGGTCCGTCCGCACGCCGTGCGCGCGGCCCTGACCGTGCTGCCCCGGCTGGCACCCTTCGACGTCCAGCGCTACCTGCGCGGTCACTTCGGCGGACACGGCGCGCAGACCGTGCGCATGCTGCGTGACTGGGCGGACCTGGGCCGGCGCCACGGACTCCCGACCGGCGAGCTCGAAGAGCTGCTGGAGCGGGTGAGCGCGTGATCCAGGACGCGCTCACCACCGCACTGCCCGTGCTGCGGGCGCTCGGCGAAGCGACCCGGGTCCGGATCATCGGCGTGTTCCTCGACCGGGGCGGGTCCGCCACGGTCGGCGAGGTCCAGGAGGCACTGGGGCTGCCGCAGTCCACGGTGTCACGGCACCTGCGGGTGCTGCTCGACGCCCGGCTGCTGGCGGTGGCCCGGTCGGGCCCGCACCGGATCTACCGCCTCGACGTTCCGGCCGACGCCCTCGACGCGCTCGACGCCCTCACCACCGAGGTGCGCGCCTGCCAAGCGGACCCGCACCCGTGAGAAGTCAGGGCTGGGGCTGCTGACTCGCCAACGTCCCGGCCGCCATGCGGCGGGCGACGTCCCGCCGCAGCCACAGCAGCCACAACCACACCGCCAGGAAGATCACGCCCAGCACCGCGATGGCCAGCAGCCAGAACACCAGCGCGATGAGCACCACCTGCAGGCCGAGGATCAGCGGCACGGCCCACGGGCGCTTGACGAACCCGCACGTCACGACCAGCAGGACGGCCACCGCGATGACCGTCCAGCCGGTGCCCGTCGAGATCCCGCCGCCGAGCTTGTTCACCACCGGCAGGGCCAGGGCGACCGTGATCGCCTCCATGATCAGCGTCCCGGACATCACGCCGCGGAAGCCCTTCATCGGGTCCTTCGGCTTGGGCGTCTCCGGCGAGGGCGAAGGCGACGTCACGCCGGCTCCTTCCCGAACAGCGTGCGCGCCTCGCCCGCCGTGACCACCGAGCCCGTGACCAGCACGCCGCCGCCCGCCAGGGGCTCCTCGGGGTCGTCGTTGGTCTCCACCAGCGCGATCGCCGTCTCGATCGCCGTCTCCAGGTCCGTCTCGGCGACGACGCGGTCTTCGCCGAACACCGAGATCGCCAGCTCGTTCAGCTCCTCCAGCGGCATCGAACGTGGCGAGGAGTTGCGCGTCACGACGATGTCCGACACCACCGGCTCCAGCGCGTCGAGGATGCCGTGGGCGTCCTTTTCGGCCATCACGCCGACCACCGCGACCAGGCGGCGGAAGGCGAACTCCTCGGACACCGTCGTCGCGAGGGCCCGGGCGCCGTGCGGGTTGTGCGCCGCGTCGAGCAGGACCGTGGGCGCCGCGCGGACGCGCTCGAGCCGTCCCGGTGTCTCGACCTCGGCGAACGCTTCGCGCACCGCCTCGACCACCAGCTGCCTGTCCTTGCCCGCGCCGAAGAACGCCTCGACCGCGGCCAGCGCCAGTGCGGCGTTCGCGGCCTGGTGGGCGCCGTGCAGCGGGAGGAAGATCTCGTCGTACACGCCGCCGAGGCCCTGCAGCTTCAGCAGCTGCCCGCCGACGGCGATCTCCTTCTCCAGCACGCCGAACTCGCTGCCCGCGCGGGCGACCGCGGCGTCGACCTCGACGGCGCGCTCCAGCAGCACCTTCAGCACCTCGGGGTCCTGCTCGCCGATCACCGCGACCGAGCCGGGCTTGATGATGCCCGCCTTTTCGCGCGCCGCGCCGAGGATGTCCGGGCCGAGGTACTCGACGTGGTCGAGGCCGATCGGGGTGATGACGGCGACGTCGGCGTCCGCGACGTTCGTGGCGTCCCAGGCGCCGCCCAGGCCCGCTTCGAGCACCGCGGCCTCCACCGGGGCGTCGGCGAACGCGGCGAACGCCATCCCGGTGAGGATCTCGAACTTGCTCATCGCGACGCCGTCCGCGGACGCACCGTCCACCATGGACACGTACGGCGCGATGTCGTTCCACAGCTCGGCGTAGCGCGCGGCGGAGATCGGCCGGCCGTCGAGCGCGATCCGTTCGGTGACCAGCTGCAGGTGCGGGCTGGTGTAGCGGCCGACGCGCAGGCCCATCCGGGTCAGCAGGGCGTCGATCATCCGGGCCGTGGAGCCCTTGCCGTTCGTGCCGGCCACGTGCAGCACCGGGTAGCCGCGGTTCGGCTCGCCCAGCAGCTGCGTCAGCGCCGAAATGCGGGTCAGCGACGGCTCGATCTTCGTCTCCGGCCAGCGCTGGTTCAGCTCGGCCTCGACGGCCATCAGCTCGCGCCGCGCTTCGGGGCCGTCCGGGCTGCCGTACACCTCGGGTTCGCCCTGGTCGTCGAGCTCGTGCAGCTCGGCGTCCTCGGGCACGGTGAGGTCGGGCACCGGACCGGTGGCGAGGTTGTCGCCGAGCTGGCCGACACCGCCGATCCCGCCGCGCGAGCCGCCGCCCACGTCGAACGCGGTGTCCCGCGCGTCCAGCTCCGGGTCGTGGTCGTCCGAGTCCTCGTACCCCTGGGCACCCAGCTCGTCGACACCCGCGAAACTGTCCAGATCCGACAGGTCCGGCCTGCGACCTGTCTCATCCTGCGGCACTGAATCTCCTCCGGCCTGGGGTTTCGCACTTGCGTTCCGAGTCTACGTGCGTGGCTGGTGGCACTCTCGACGCATGCCGTTCAACCACAACGACCACTACCACCCGCTGCTGCTGGACCTGCTGCCGCCCGGCCCGGGGATCGCGCTGGACGTCGGGTGCGGCACCGGCCGGTTCGCGCGGCGGCTGGCCGCGACCGGCATGGCCGTGGAGGCGGTCGACGTCTCGGCGGCGATGGTCGAGGCGGCGGCCGGGCTGGGGTCGCCGGGACCCGGCGAGATCGTCTACCGGCAGGCCGACGTCACCACCGACGCCCTGCCCGAGGCCCACTACGACTACATCTCGTGCCTGGCGTCGCTGCACCACATGCCGTTCGAAACGGTCGTCAAGCTGCGCCGCGCGCTGGTGCCGGGCGGGGTGCTCGTGGTGCTGACCCCGGCCCGGCCGAGCAGCCCGGTGGACTGGGCGCGGGAGCTGGCGGCCGTGCCGCTCAACGCGCTGGCGCGGCTGGTCGTGCATGCGGGCGAGCAGCTCAACGGTGGCGGGGAGGCCGGCCCGCAGGCACCCACGCTGTTCCGGTTCCCCACGATCGCCGAGCTGCGCCGCGAGACGGCCCGGCTGCTGCCCGGGAGCACGGTCCGGCCGCTGCTCTTCTGGCGCACCTTGATCACTTACCGTGAACAGGGCGACGGTGACCCGACTGGCGGGTGAAGTTCATCCCCGTCGGCGGCCGGGCTCGCTACAAGTGGAGGCAGCGTTTCCACCAGCGAGAACGGGGTCTTCATGCGCATCACCCGGCTGCTCGTCGCCGTCTCTTCGGCAGCCGTCCTGCTCACCACCGCGGCCCCCGCATCGGCGGCGGGGATCCACCACTACGTCGCCCTGGGTGATTCCTACACCTCCGGGCCGTTCATCCCGATGCAACGGTCCGACCCGCTCGGCTGCGGGCGGTCGACGGCGAACTACCCGTCGGTCGTGGCGGCCGCGCTGAAGCCCGGCGTGTTCACCGACGTCAGCTGCGCCGGTGCCGTCACCGGCTCGATGACCGAGCCGCAGAAGGTGTCGTTCAACGGCACGAACGCTCCCCAGCTGGATGCGTTGCGCCTCGACACCGACCTGGTCACCGTCGGTATCGGGGGCAACGACTTCGACCTCTTCGGCCGGGTTCTCGCGACGTGCCCGGGGCTGCGCGCGGGCGCCCCGACCGGCAATCCCTGCGAAAAGCACTTCACCGTCAACGGTGTCGACACCGTGCAGATGGCCGTCACCGCCGTCCAGCCGCGGATCGAGGCCGTCCTCGCCGCGATCCACCAGCGCTCGCCCGGAGCGCGGGTGATCGTCGTGGGCTACCCGCGGATCGCGCCGGAGAGCGGCTCCTGCCCGGCCATCCTCCCCTTCGCCGAAGGCGACTACGCCTGGTTGAACCGCGTCGAGAGCGATCTCAACGCGGCCCTCGCGGACGCGGCCGCGGACGGCGCCGCGGAGTACGTCGACACCTTCGGCCCGTCACGCGGCCACGACGCCTGCGCGCGCGGCGGCTCGGCGTGGATCAACGGCAAGGACCAGAACATCCTCGCGGCGGCCGCCTACCACCCGTTCCAAGCCGGGATGGCCGGCGTGGCGGCCGTGGTGCTCAAGGCGCTGCGCTGACGAAGTCCAGCACCAGCCGGGCGAACTCGTCCGGCAGCTCGGCCGGGGCGCCGTGCCCCGCGTCGATCTCGGCGGCGCGCGCGTCCGGGATCGCGGCGACCAGCTCCCGCTGCTGGTCCGCCGTGACGATCCGGTCGTGCGCGCTGCCGAGCACCAGCACCGGCGCGGAGATCCGGCCGAGCACGGGCCGCAGGTCGACCGCGCGATCGGCCTCGATCTGCCGGTCCGCGCCTGGCTGGATCACCGTTTCCAGGGTCTTGACGAGCTGTTCGTTGCTCTCGGCGGTGGCCTGCTCCCAGTAGCGCGGCCCGAACGCCATCAGCGGGAGCATCCGGGCGAACGTCCCCGTTTCGAGCAGGTCCAACCAGTAGCGGAACTCGGCGTCCTGCCGGACGTCCGTCGCGGGCCAGGCAGCGTGCAGGACCGCCGACCGGACGCGGTCCGGGCGGGTACCGGCCAGGTGGGCCGCCACCACCCCGCCGAGCGAGTGCCCGACGACGTGGGCTCGCCCGATTCCGGCGTCGTCCAAGACGGCTTCGGCCTGGGCAGCGAGGGTCTCGGCGGTGATCGGGCCGCCGTCGTCGGTGGTCAGGCCGGAGCCGGGGAAGTCGGGAGCGAGGACGGTGAACCCGTTCGCCTGCGCGGTGAGCGGGCCCCACTGTTCGCGGGACGCGGCGGTGCCGTGCAGCAGGAGCAGCGCGGGGCCGTCGCCGGTCCGGTCGTAGTGGACGACGGTGTCTCCGAGCGTCACTTTCGGCATGGTCGTCCCTTCAGGCGATTTCGCGGAGGGCGGCGGTGAACGCGCGCGGGTTTTCCTGGTGCGGCACGTGCCCGCAGCCGGCGAGCACGTGCACGCGGGCGCCGGGCGTCTCCGCGGCGCAGGTGCGCGGCACTTCGAGCGGGATCTGCGCGTCCAGTTCGCCGTGCAGGTAGGTGATCGGGACGGCGAGGTCCTTGAGCCGGGGCCGCGGGTCGTAGGTGGTGCACTCGGTGAACAGCTCGTCGATGTAGGCACCGGAGTCGAGCAGCTGGCGGACGGTCCAGTCGACGAGCTCGCGCGCGGCGCCGGGGGCGAACCAGCCCGGCACCCAGCCCGCCACCGTGCCGGCCCGATCGTCGACGAGCTGTCCGCGCAGGTCTTCGACCTGGTCGCGCATGCCGGTGCTCGGCCAGTACCCGGGGCTGTCGACCGCGACGACCCGCTCGACCAGGTCCGGCCGCGCGAGAGCCAGCTCGGTGGCGAAGACGCCGCCGATGCTCGACCCGACGACAGTGGGTTTGATCTTCAGCGCCTCGATGGTCTTCACCAGATCGGCCGTGACGCCGTCGATGGTGTTGCCGTCGGCAGGGTGGTCCGAGCGGCCGCACCCGCGCCAGTCGAGGGTGACGACGCGGTGGTCGCGCACGAGATCGGGCAGGCACGAGTACCAGACGCGGCCGCTGGTCCCCCAGCCGTGCAGGAGCAGCAGCGCGGGGCCGGCGCCGGCGTCCTCGTAGTGGAGGCGGGTTCCGTTGACGTCCAAGTAGGGCATGCCGTTCATGGAAGCCTTCGGGGCTCGGGTTTTCGATGAGCAGTCCACTCCTACACTGATCACGAAGCCTGATGAATGGGGGCGGCGTGGAGCTGCGTCAGCTGCGGTACTTCGTGACGGTGGCGGAGGAGCTGCACTTCGGCCGCGCGGCCGAGCGGCTGCACATCGTCCAACCCGCGGTGAGCCAGCAGATCCGGCGGTTGGAGCGGGAGCTGGAGGTGACGCTGCTCTCGCGCACGACGCGCAGCGTGTCGTTGACGGAGGCCGGGCAGCGGTTCCTGCCGCAGGCGCGGGCGGTACTGGCGGCCGCGGACCGGGCGGTGGACTCGGTTGCGGAGTTCCGGCCGTCCGGGGCTTTGGTCCGGCTGGGGACGAGCGAGGGTCTGGGCGATCGGCTGGACAAGGTGCTGGGGGCGTTCGCCCGCTTGGCACCTTCGGCTTCGTTGGAGCTGCTCCACGCGCCGACTCTTCAGCGGTTGCAACGGGTTCGGGACGGTTCCCTGGATGCGACCATCGTGCGAGGCGCCTGGCCTTCTCCGGGGCTGGACCTCACTCCGCTGTGGATGGACGAGGTCCTCGTGGCGCTCCCTGCGTCTCATCCGCTGGCTTCTTCTTCGGTGGTCGAGTTCGCTTCGCTGGCTTCGCTTCCAGTGCGGCTGAGCCCGCCTTCGCGCAATCAGCCGTTGTACGACTTGGTGATGTCCTCCTGCCGGGAGGCGGGTTTCGAGCCGGTGCTGGGGGCGGACTTCACGACAGCGCAGGACACGTTGGGGACACTGGGATTCGGCCGTCCACACTGGACGGTGTTCTACCGCGCGCACGCGAACCTGCTGCCGGTGCCGGGCGTGGTGTTCCGGCCGCTTCGAAACCCCTCACCGCGGATGCAGACGTACCTGGCAACCGGCGCCGACCGGCGACTGACCCCCGAACTGGTGGCGCTGATCGAAGCCGCACGGGAGACGGCGGCCGGCTGAGCAGTCAGGGCCACCGAAAGCACCGGCTCGCCGACCGCCCCGTCGGCATCGGGCTCGGCTCCGGACGCCCCGGCTTCGCCCTCATCCGGTTCCCCTCAAGTCGGCGGCCGGAGGCGACCAGCTGGACATCCTCAGCTCTTGCTGCCGGTTCAGGGCGGCCGAGGGACCGGTATTCAGCCCGCCCGCAGCGAGTATGTCCGACCGGAAAGACCAGGCTTCCCCTTGTCGGCGCAGTCTCGAATCGATTCCGCGGGCTTCTGAGCAGCCCCCGATTTCCACGCTACGGGAGGGGTACGACAAAGCCCGGCACTCCGTGGGAGAGTGCCGGGCCCGCGTCCACAACCTCAGGAAGCCGGGAGAGCCGCCAGCCGGGCGGTGATGCGGTCGATGTCCGCCGCCGCCGTGGCCTTGCGGGTCTTGATCTTCTCCACCACGTGCTCCGGGGCCTTCGCGATGAATGCTTCGTTGCCGAGCTTCGCCTCGGTCTGCGACAGCTCCTTCTCCGCCGCCGCGAGGTCCTTCTGGAGACGCTTGCGCTCCGCGGCCACGTCGACCGTGCCCGACAGGTCCAGCTCCACCGTCACCACGCCGTCCGCCAGGGCCACCTCGAGCGATGCGCTCGCCGCGAAGTCCTCCGCGGGGTCGGTCAGCCGGACGAGGGAACGGATCGCCGATTCGTGACCGCCGGAGTAACCCGGCAGGCGGGCCGCCACCTTCTGGCCCGGCTTCAAGCCCTGGTCCGCGCGGAAGCGGCGGATCTCCGTCACCAGCTTCTGGACGTCCGCGATGCGCGCGTCGGCCGAAGAGTCCGCGTAGCCCTCGAAAGGAGCCGGCCAGGAGGCGACCACCAAGGACTCGCCGCCAGTCAGGGCCGTCCAGAGCTTCTCGGTGATGAACGGGATGAACGGGTGCAGCAACCGCAGCACCGTGTCCAGCACGTGCCCCAGCACCGACCGGGTCGCGGAGACGCGTGCGGAATCCCCTTGGTACAACTGGACCTTCGCCAGCTCCAGGTACCAGTCGCACAGCTCGTTCCAGGTGAACTGGTAGAGCGCGCCCGCCACCTTCGCGAACTGGAAGTCCTCGAACAGGCCGTCCACTTCGGACACCAGCGCGCCGAGGCGGCCGAGGATCCAGCGGTCCGCCTCCGTCAAATCGGAAGCAGGAGGCAGCGGGGCGGCGACCGAAGCCCCGTTCATCATCGCGAACTTCGTCGCGTTCCACAGCTTCGTGCAGAAGTTGCGGGAACCCGCCGCCCACTCGTCGGCCAGCGCCATGTCCGCGCCCGGGTTGGCGCCGCGGGCCAGGGTGAAGCGGGTCGCGTCCGCGCCGTACGCGTCCATCCACTCCAGCGGGTCGATCACGTTGCCGCGCGACTTCGACATCTTCTTGCCGTTCGCGTCGCGGATCAGCCCGTGCAGGTACACGTGGTCGAACGGCTGCTTGCCGTCCATCTGGTGCACGCCGAACATCATCATCCGGACGACCCAGAAGAACAGGATGTCGTAGCCGGTCGACAGGACGCTGGTCGGGTAGAACTTGGCCAAATCCTCCGAAGACGACGGCCAGCCCAGCGTCGACATCGGCCACAGGCCCGACGAGAACCACGTGTCCAGCACGTCCGGGTCCTGCGTCCAGCCCTCCCCCGACGGCGGCTGCTCGTCCGGGCCGACGCACACCACTTCACCGTCCGGGCCGTAGTACACCGGGATGCGGTGGCCCCACCACAGCTGGCGCGAGATCGTCCAGTCGTGCATGTTGTCGACCCAGTCGAAGTAGCGCTTGCCCAGCTCCGGCGGGTGGATCTTGGTGCGGCCGTCCCGGACCGCGTCGCCGGCCAGTTTGGCCAGCTCCTCGACCTTGACCCACCACTGCAGCGACAGCCGGGGCTCGACCACCGTGTCGCACCGCGAGCAGTGCCCGACGGCGTGCACGTACGGGCGCTTCTCGGCGACGATCCGGCCGGCTTCCCGCAGCGCGGCCACGACCGCCGGGCGCGCCTCGAACCGGTCGAGGCCCTCGAACGGCCCCGGGGCGGTGATCTCGGCGCGCTCGTTCATGATCGTCAGCATCGGCAGGTCGTGGCGGCGGCCGATCTCGAAGTCGTTCGGGTCGTGCGCCGGGGTGACCTTCACCGCACCGGTGCCGAACTCCGGGTCGACGTGCTTGTCGGCCACGATCGGGATGCGGCGGCCGGTCAGCGGCAGCTCGACCTCGGTGCCGACCAGGTGCGCGTACCGCTCGTCGTCCGGGTGGACGGCGACCGCGGTGTCGCCCAGCATCGTCTCGGCGCGGGTGGTGGCCACCACGATGGCGTTGTCGCCGTCGCCGTAGCGGATCGACACGAGTTCGCCGTCGTCGTCGTTGTGGTCGACCTCGATGTCCGACAGCGCCGTCTGGCAGCGCGGGCACCAGTTGATGATCCGCTCGGCCCGGTAGATCAGGCCCTCGTCGAAGAAGTTCTTGAACACCGTCTGGACGGCCTTCGAGAGGTTCTCGTCCATGGTGAAGCGCTCACGCGACCAGTCGACGCCGTCGCCCAGGCGCTTCATCTGGCCGAGGATCTTGCCGCCGTACTCGGCCTTCCACTCCCAGACGCGCTCGACGAACTTCTCGCGGCCCAGGTCGTGGCGCGAACGGCCCTCGCCCGCCAGCTGCCGCTCGACGACGTTCTGCGTCGCGATGCCGGCGTGGTCCATGCCCGGCAGCCACAGCACCTCGTAGCCCTGCATGCGACGGCGGCGGCTCATCGCGTCCATCAGGGTGTGGTTCAGGGCGTGGCCCATGTGCAGGCTGCCGGTGACGTTCGGGGGCGGCAGTACGATCGAGAACGGCGGCTTCTCCGACGAGGCGTCGGCCGTGAAGTACCCGGCCGCTACCCAGCGGTCGTACATCGGTGCTTCCTCGGCGGCCGGGTCCCAGGCACCCGGAAGGTCGGTGGTCTGCTGCGGAGCGTTCTCGGTCACAATGGACAAGTCTACGAACCCGTCACGGCGGGTCACCCAGGGGGAAGGCACTCTGACGATGGCAGAGCCTCGGCAACCGCAGGATCCGGACGACCGGCGCCTCGAGACGCACCCGGACCTGATGAACCCGGACTGGCAGAAGCACGCCCAACGGGACGCCTGGCTGGGCGCGAAGAAGGACCTGAAGAAGCGCCGCAAGCGCGAGCGCCGGTCGGGCGGGTTCCAGCAGCCAGGGCACAGCCGCTGGCCGGGCGTGCTGGCCCTGCTCATCGTGGTCGGCCTGGTCGCCGCGGCGATCATCGTGCACCAGATCCAGGGCATCGGCGTCAACGAGTTCGCGTACTTCGGGTAACGCCCGTCCCTCGCGGTCGATGCTCAGTCGTCGACCGAGGGGGACGCACGTGGACCAGAACCCGCACCCGGACCTGATGGATGGCGCTGGTGGCTCTTCGCCGCGTTCCTGCTGGTCCTCGCCGTGACCACGACGGCGATCGTGCTGCTTCCTCGCCCTGTTCGCCGCCGACCAGCGCGAACCCGCCGTCGCCCGCGGCTCCGACCGGTGACCAGGACGCCCCCGGCTACTACGACTACGACTACGACCCGAAGTACCCCGCGTCCCCACCATCGACGGCTGCCCGGTCCAAAAGATCCGTCACATCCATATACACAGTCCGGACTGCACAGTTAAACTGTGTACATGGGCGAAGTACCTCCGCACGTGGCCGAGAGCGCCGGCTGGATCCGCGGCGTCGTCGGGCAGCTGCACCGGCGGCTGCGCCAGGTCGACAACGCCGGGATCCTGACGCCCTCGCAGTCCGCCGTGCTGAACCGGCTCCTGCGCGAAGGCCCGGCCACGCAAGGTGAGCTGGCCGCCGCCGAGCACGTGCGGCAGCAGTCGATGGCCGCCACCCTCGGTGTCCTCGACGAGCTCGGCTACCTCGCGCGCACGCCCGATCCGGCCGACCGGCGGCGCGTGGTGATCAGCCTGTCCGACGCCGGCCGCGACACCGTCCGCGGGATCCAGCAGCACCGCGACGAGTGGCTGGCCCAGGCATTGCTGGACGAGCTGTCGCCCGCCGAGCTCGACGCCGTCACCCGCGTGCTGCCGCTGCTGCAGCGCGTCGCCGAGCACTGAACCACCGAAGGAGTCCCTCACGAGCACCGTCACCGCTCCCGCCAAGTTCGGCGCCCGCCTGGTCACCCCGCTGGTGGCCGGCGCGGTGCTCAACCCCATCAACTCCACGCTCATCGCCGTCGCGCTCGTGCCGATCGGGCAGAGCTTCGGCGCCGGCCCCGGGCAGACCGCCTGGCTCATTTCCGCGCTGTACCTGGCCACCGCGGTCGGGCAGCCGGTGGTCGGCCTGCTGGTCGACCGCCACGGCGCCCGCCGCGTCCTGCTCGGCGGCGCGAGCCTGGTGATCGTCGCCGGCATCGCGGGCATGATCCCGATCTCCGTCGGCTGGCTGACCGGCGTGCGGGTCGTCCTGGGCCTGGGCACCTGTGCCGGGTTCCCGGCCGCGATGGCCGTACTGCGGCACCACGCCGAAGCGAGCGGCCAAGGTGTGCCCGCGCGGGTGCTGTCGGTGCTGTCGATGTCCGCCCAGACGGTGATGGTGATCGGCCCGACACTGGGCGGCGTGCTGATCGGCCTCTTCGGCTGGCCGGCGATCTTCGCGGTGAACATCCCGCTCGCCGGGCTGTCGCTGGTCCTGGCCCTGCTGTGGGTGCCGAAGGACGACCGCGGCGAGCGCACCGCCACCCGGATCGACGTGCTCGGCATCGCGCTGTTCTCCGCGACCCTGCTCGCGCTCCTGTTCTTCCTGATGGACCCCGGCGCCGAGGTCTGGCTGCTCGCCGTCGTCGCCGCCTTCGGGACCGCGTTCACCCTCGTCGAACTGCGGCGTGACACGCCCTTCCTCGACCTGCGGATGCTCGCGGCCAATCGCGCGATCCTGCGGACCTACCTGCGGCAGGCGCTGAGCTTCATGGCCATCTACGCGATCATGTTCGGGTACGTCCAGTGGCTGGAGACCGCGCGGCAGCTGTCGGAGGAGGCCGCCGGGCTGATGCTGCTGCCCATGTCGGGCACCGCTGTCTGCGCGGCGGCGTTCTCCGGGCGCGCGTCCGGCATCAAGGCACGGCTGGTCACCGTCGCCGTGGCGCTGGCCGGCGGCTCGGCCCTGCTGCTGCTCGTCCACGACGGCACGTGGGTCGGTGCGCTGCTCGCCCTGGCCGCGTTGTTCGGCCTCGCCCAGGGCCTGACCAGCGTCGCGAACCAGACGACGCTCTACCGCGAGGCGCCCGCCGCGCAGATGGGCACCGCGAGCGGCCTGTTCCGCACGGCCCAGTACCTCGGCGCGATCGTGGCCTCGACGCTCATCGCGCTGTGCTACGGCCCGCACGCGGACTCCGCGGGCCTGCACCGACTGGCCGTCGCGCTGGTCGTCATCAGCGGGCTGCTGCTCGTGGTCACCGTCGCCGACCGGGGGCTGCGCACCGAAAAGGCGTGACCCTCGTGGCGCCGGCGATCATCGAGGCGCACGATGGAGGCATGACCCGTGAAGCGCCGGCGCAGGACGTGGACGAATCCCGCCTCGAGGTGGGCAAGCCGAAGGGCTGGGCGGCCGGCATCCCGGGCGTCGCCGTGTCCCTCGCGCGCAGCGTCGAGCAGATGGGCACCGGCCGGACGATCAAGGCGCTGCGGCTGCTGAACCAGCGCGAAGGCTTCGACTGCCCGGGCTGCGCGTGGCCGGAGCCCCGCGAAGTCGACGGCGAGAAGCGCAAGCTGGCCGAGTTCTGTGAGAACGGCGCGAAGGCCGTCGCCGAGGAAGCCACGAAACGGCGGGTGGACCGCGAGTTCTTCGCGAAGCACCCGATCGGCGAGCTCGAAACCAAGACCGACTACTGGCTGGGCCAGCAGGGCCGGATCACCGAGCCGTTCGTGCTGCGCGACGGCGCGACGCACTACGAGCCGATCTCGTGGGACGAGGCGTTCGAGCTGGTCGCGGGCGAGCTGACGGCGCTGACCGACCCCGACGAAGCGATCTTCTACACCTCCGGCCGCACCAGCAACGAGGCCGCGTTCCTCTACCAGCTGCTGGTGCGTTCCTTCGGCACCAACAACCTGCCGGACTGCTCCAACATGTGCCACGAATCCTCGGGCGCGGCGCTGGCGGCCACCACCGGCATCGGCAAGGGCTCGGTGAGCCTGGCCGACATCCACCGGGCCGACCTCATCGTCGTCGTCGGGCAGAACCCGGGCACGAACCACCCGCGGATGCTCTCGGCGCTGGAGGAGGCCAAGGGCCGCGGCGCGAAGATCATCGCCGTCAACCCGCTGCCCGAAGCCGGGCTGATGCGGTTCAAGAACCCGCAGAACGTCCGCGGTGTCGTCGGCAAGGGCACGCCGCTGGCCGACGAGTTCGCCCAGGTCCGCCTCGGCGGCGACCTGGCGCTGTTCCAGGCCGTCGGACACCTGCTGCTGGCCTGGGAGGCCGAGGCGCCCGGCGCGATCGTCGACCGCGAGTTCGTCGACCGGGTCACCGAGGGCTTCGACAGCTACGCGAAGCACCTCCAGGAGGTCGACTGGCCGGAGATCGAGCGCGCGACCGGCCTCCCGCGCGCGCAGATCGAGCGCGTCGCGCGGATGATCGCCTCCTCCGAGCGCACCATCTACTGCTGGGCGATGGGCCTCACCCAGCACAAGCACGCGGTGCCGACGATCTCCGAGATCGCCAACCTCGCCCTGATGCGCGGGATGATCGGCAAGCCGGGCGCGGGCCTGTGCCCGGTGCGCGGGCACTCCAACGTCCAGGGCGACCGGACCATGGGCATCTGGGAGAAGATGCCGCAGTCCTTCATGGACGCCCTTTCCGCCGAGTTCGGCATCGAGGTCCCCCGCGAGCACGGCTTCGACACCGTCGACGCGATCCGGGCGATGCGCGACGGCCGCGGCAAGGTGTTCTTCGCCGTCGGCGGCAACTTCGCCTCCGCGACGCCGGACTCGGAACTGACCGAGAAGGCCCTGCGCTCGTGCTCGCTGACCGTGCACGTCTCGACGAAGTTGAACCGCTCGCACGTCGTGCACGGCCGCACCGCGCTGATCCTGCCGACGCTCGGCCGCACCGAACGCGACGTCCAAGCCGGCGGTGAGCAGTTCGTCACGGTCGAGGACTCGATGTCGCAGGTGCACACCTCGCGCGGACGCCTGAAGCCGGCGAGCGAGCACCTGCTCTCGGAGGTCGCCATCGTCTGCCGGCTCGCGGAAAAGCTCTTCGGGGCGGGTCACGCCGTGCCGTGGCGGACGTTCGAGGCCGACTACGACCTGATCCGCGACCGGATCTCGCGGGTCGTGCCGGGCTGCCAGGACTACAACCGGCGCGTCCGCGAGCCGGACGGCTTCGTGTTGCCGCACGCGCCGCGCGACTCCCGCGAGTTCACCGGGACCGCGAACGGCAAGGGCAACTTCACGGTGTCGGAACTGGAGTACCCGCAGGTCCCCGCGGGCCGGCTGCTGCTGCAGACGATGCGCAGCCACGACCAGTACAACACCACGATCTACGGGCTCTCGGACCGCTACCGCGGGATCGAGAACGCCCGCCGCGTGGTGCTGGTCAACCCGGACGACCTCGGGGAGCTCGGCCTGGCCGACGGCGCCGTGGTCGACCTGGTCTCCGAATGGCGGGGCCCCGCCCGCCCGCGCGCGCCCGGGGGGCGGGGGGGGGGGGGAACCCCCCCCCCCCGGCGGGCGGCGGGGGGGAAACCCGCGGGGGGCC